>JACRBR010000079.1 GCA_016213125.1 Chloroflexota bacterium
ATCATGTTCTTGATGTAGTCGGCGTGGCCCGGGCAGTCGACGTGCGCGTAGTGCCGCGCTTCCGTCTCGTACTCCACGTGCGTGATGGCGATGGTGATGCCGCGCGCGCGCTCTTCCGGCGCGTTGTCGATGCTGCCGAAGTCGCGATAGTTCGCGAGCTTCTTCAGGGAAAGCACCTTGGTGATGGCCGCGGTCAACGTGGTCTTGCCATGGTCGACGTGACCGATGGTCCCGATGTTGACGTGTGGCTTTGTCCTCTCGAACTTTTGCTTGGCCATGTCTGGCTCACTCCTCCTGGTGCCCCCTCTGGCTGGAGGGCTCTGCTGGTGTTGTCCGCACGCGCGGACGCCGCTTCTTCTGTTTGCTGCCCGCCGCCCGCGTGGTGCGAGGATGAGCTGTTCTGCCGCTGGAGCCCACAATCGGATTCGAACCGATGACCTCACCCTTACCAAGGGTGTGCTCTGCCAGCTGAGCTATGTGGGCCAGACTTTCCGAGGTGGCACGCGCGCCGAGAGCATCGTCGCGATCAGACCCACCGTGGCTGCTGATCTGGAGCCCGAGAGGGGATTCGAACCCCTAACCTGCCGATTACAAATCGGCTGCGCTACCGTTGCGCCACCCGGGCCCGAACGGCGCGCCCTCTGAGCCCGCAGCGCGGGCCCGTGGCCCGCTATCTTCCTTCGCCTCCCGGCGTGGTGGGCCGTTTTGCGAATCCTGCCTAACAAAAATAGGCCCCCGCCAACGGGCGGGGTTACGCCGCACAGTATATGGACGCAGATTCAATGGAGTCAAGCAATCGGGGGATACCCCCTGGGCTGGACATTGGAGGCTGGAAGTTGGAAGTTACAGGCGGGCAGCCAGCGCGAAGGGTGCCCGCCGGAGAGCACCGACGGGAGGACGCGGATGTTCGCTTCAACGCTACGGCGCATGACGACGGTGAAGCCGGAGGAGTTCGAAAAGCGGAAGTCGGGGCTGGAGGCGAAACTACTTCCATATCTGCAGCGACAGCCAGGGTTCGTCTCGTACGAGTTACGGGCGGACGGCAACAAGGGCGGAATGGTGGAGACGACGCAGTGGTCGACGGAGACGGACTGCAGGGACTTCTTGCGGGGCGGGGCGGCAGCAACGGCGGCGACGTGGCTGGACGGGTTCTTCCCCACCGCTCCGTACCCCAACGGCACCTGGGTGCGTGAGGTGGCTGAGGCGTAGTACCAACATCGCGCGCACGCGGACGGCCAGCGAGTGTCTCGCTGGCCGTCTCACGTTGATCGCGCGTGCCGATCGCTATGGCTTGATGTTCTGGTTGAAGCGAAAGACGTTCTCCGGGTCGTATCGCCGCTTCACCTCGCGCAGGCGCGCCATCGTTACGGCGGGGTAGGCCTCGCGGATGCGATCTTCGCCCTCGTTCGCCAGGAAGTTCACGTACACACCGTTGCCCTCCGGCCGAACCTGCTGCCAGAGATCGTCGACCCACGCCTGGTGTGGGGCAGCGTCCTCCGTGGGATCCATCCACAGACCAAGCACCGCCACAAAGTAGCGCTGCGTGCGGTGAGCGAAGGCAGTGGCATCCGACGACACCTGCGCGATCGCGCCACCCTGCGCCCGGTACTGCACGATGTCCATCGGCGATGTCGCGCGTTCCATCGCCGCCAACGCCGCATCGATCGCCACGTCGCTCACGTCGTCGGCGAACATCGAGCGGACGATCGCCGCGTGGGGCTCGGCCTGTGGGGCCGTGAACATGTAGATGTCCTTGTACGGCATCTCGCCGATCGCGTCGGCGACTGGCTCGGCGAGGGCCCGGAACGGCGCGAACGCGCGCTGGCCTTCCTCTATGCCGCCAGTCCAGACCGCGAAGATCATGAGCACCGGCTCGCCGACGCGATCCTCCGGAATGAACGGTGCGGGTGGCGCGTGCATCAGGTTCGCGATGGTGGTGAGGTCGTCCGGCGCCGCGTCCGCGTGCTCCAGGTAGCCGCGGATCACCTCGCGCGTTGCGGGCAGCACAAGCGCCCCGCCCAGCACCTGGCCCACGGGCGCGAGCCGCAGCTCGAACTCGGTAACGATGCCGAAGTTCCCGCCGCCACCGCGGATGGCCCAGAAGAGATCCGGGTGCTCGGTGGGGTTGGCCGTAACGGTGTCGCCCTCCGAGGTGACCACGCGCGCGGAGAGCAGGTTGTCGATGGTGAGACCGTACTTGCGGGCCATGAACCCGATGCCGCCGCCGGTCGCCAGGCCGCCCATGCCCACCGAGGACGTATCGCCGGTGGTGATAGCCAGGCCGTGCTCCCCCGCGGGGCCGGCGATATCGCCGGATGTTGCGCCGGCCTGTACCCGCGCTGTGCACTGTTCCACATCGATGACCACCCGCTTCATGCGCGAAAGATCGACGACCACGGCGCCGTCGACAACGCTGAGCCCGGGCACGCTGTGGCCCCCGCTTCGGACTGTGAGCGGAAGCCCGGCGCCGCGCGCGAAGCGCACGGTCTCGGCGACGTCGTCCGTGCTCTCGGCGCGGACGATCGCCAGGGGCCGCCTGTCGAAGGTCAGGTTGGCGAGCGCGCGTGCGCCGTCGTAGGCCTCGTCGCCCGCCGTGATGATCTCGCCTGCGACGCGACGCCGCAGAACATCGAGGTTAACGCCCGGGCGGGCCTGCCGGACACTGGTGCTGACTGGAGATGATGTCGCGAGTGCCATGTTGATGAGTGCTCCTTTTCTGTCTCTCTATGTGTTCGCGGGCTGTTGTTTCAGCAATTGTCGCCCGGCCACGTGGGCATTCGAATCCCGCGAGGGGTCCATCGACCGTCGGTCTTTTGGCGGATGACCGCAGGTGGGACGAAGGGCGGAAGTCATCGCCCGGCGGGGTGCGAGCCGAGGCGCGCGCGTGCGACAATGAGGCCGATGACGAACGCCAGCGTGGCCGAGCGACCAGCCTCCAACGCCTTCGAGGATGCGCTGCGCCAGTTCGACGCCGTCGCCGATCGCCTAGGCCTCGATGCCGGCATGCGCGACATCCTGCGGCACTGCAAGCGCGAGTTCACTGTGAACTTCCCGGTGCAGATGGACGACGGCTCCGTGCGCGTCTTCACCGGATATCGAGTCCACCACAACGAGGCCCGTGGCCCCGTAAAGGGCGGCCTGCGCTACAGCGCCAACGTGACGCTGGACGAGGTGCGCGCGCTGTCGATGTGGATGACATGGAAGTGCGCCGTCGCCAACCTGCCCTACGGGGGGGCGAAGGGCGGGGTCATCGTCGACCCGCGCACCCTGAGCAAGCGCGAGCTGGAGCGCCTAACCCGCCGCTTCGCCGCAGAGATCGGCCTGCTTATCGGGCCGGACGAAGACGTGCCCGCCCCGGACATGGGCACGGACGCACAGGTGATGGCCTGGATCATGGACACCTACAGCATGATGCACGGCCATTCCGTCCCCGCCGTTGTCACCGGAAAGCCTGTCACCATCGGCGGCAGCAGCGGGCGCGTCGAGGCACCGGGGCGGGGCGTGCTGTTCGCGACGCAGAAGGCGTGCGCATACCGTGGCGTGCCGCTCGCGGGTGCGAGCGTGGCGATCCAGGGGTTCGGCAACGTGGGCTCGACCGCCGCAAAGCTGCTGGACGACGCCGGCGCGAAGATCGTCGCGGTGAGCGATACCAACGGCGGGATCTACAAGCCGGACGGCCTCGGCGATATCGACGCGATTCTCGCGCTGAAGCACGAGCACGGCTTCGTCCCGGATGGCCATCCCGGTGAACACATCTCGAACGCGGATCTGCTGGAGCTTCCGGTCGACATCCTGGTCCCGGCGGCGCTCGAGGGCCAGATCCACGCCAGAAACGCCGATCGCGTCAGGGCGCCGATGATCGTCGAAGGCGCGAACGGCCCAACGACGCCGGAGGCGGACGCGATCCTGGACGAGAAGGGCGTCTTCGTCGTCCCGGACATCCTGGCCAATGCTGGCGGCGTCGTGGTCTCGTACTTCGAGTGGGTGCAGGACCTGCAGTCGTTCTTCTGGGAGGAAGACGAGGTGAACGCCCGTCTCCGCCGCATCATCGATCGCGCCTTCGACGAGGTCACGGCGATCCGGGACGCCGAGTCGTGCACCATGCGCGAGGCCGCCTACATGCTCGCCGTCCGCCGCGTCGTCGAGGCGACGCAGGTGCGCGGCATCTTTCCCTGACCGCCCGCTACGCCATGGGCGTGCGCCATCCACGCGGCAGCGGTCAATCCCCGACGCGGGACACCCCGGCCTCCTGCAGCCAGTTCCAGTGCATGTTGCCATGATCGGCGTTCGCCGCCAGGATCCCGCCGATCGTGCCGTCGCCCCATGGTGCAAACGGGATCTTCTCGCCGAGCTGCTCCGGCGTGAGTGAAGCCAGCAGCGCCAGCGTCTCGGCGCGGGCCGACTGCCCCAGCGCGACCGCATCCTCGAACGAGCAGCCGTGGTGACTGCGCACGAACTCGTCGTTGATGCAGTGGACGTTGGCGAGCACCTCCTCCCGAGTGCGCCGCGCGCCGTCATCGCCGACGATGACGCCCATGGGCAGGACATGCCCGTCGATCTTGCGGCGCACCATCTGGCACCACAGGCGCTCGAACCCGGCGAGATGCACCAGGTGGTCTTGCGGGCTCCAGCGCACCGCGGGGTCATGCTCGCTCGCCGTCACCGCCCGGCGCAACTCGTCCGGCTGGAGCGCCGCGAACGCCTCCAGGGTGAGGGCGCGTCCCCGGCAGAGTTCGATTTCGATGTCGTGGTGAAGCACGGTGAACCTCCTAAAGGTGCGCGTGTTCGTCGCCGTTGCAGCCTCGTACGCCAGGGCGAGGCCCTCAAGGGCCAATGTCAGGGAGTGGCGGAGGGCCATCGCTTGGGGTGCGAAATCCGAACGTTAGTGTCACATTGACACCATCTCCGGGCCGTGGTACCTTAGTGTCATAGTGACACTAAGTCTCTCCACGTGCGGAGGTCTGTCATGGTCGTCGCCACACTCCCTGTCATTGAGAAGCGCACTGCAGGCGGGCTCGCCTGCGAGAGCGACTCCATCGCCACAGTCCCGCTCACCGAAGAGCGCTCGTTCGCCTACTGGCAGCAGGACATCCCGCAGGAATACTGGGCGCTCTCTGCCGACGAGCTGACGGCGCGGATCGGCGCCGCGCGCGAGAAGCTCGGCACGCGATGCGTCGTCCTGGGCCACCACTACCAGCGCGAGGACATCATCCAGTTCGCCGATGTCCGCGGCGACAGCTTCAAGCTGGCGCAATGGGCGGCCGAGCGCCCGGAATCCGAGTACATCGTCTTCTGCGGCGTGCACTTCATGGCGGAGGCCGCCGACATCCTCAGCGCCGCCCACCAGAAGGTGATGCTGCCGAACATGGCCGCCGGCTGCAGCATGGCCGATATGGCCGATCCCGACGACGTCTACAACGCCTGGGCCGAACTCGAGGAGCTGGGCATCGCACAGGACACCGTGCCTATCACCTACATGAACTCGGCGGCTGCGCTGAAGGCGTTCGTCGGCGAGAAGGGCGGCGCCGTCTGCACCAGCAGCAACGCCGCGAAAGTGCTGGCTTGGGCGTTCGAGCAGAAGAAGCGCGTCCTCTTCTTCCCCGACCAGCACCTGGGCCGGAACACCGGCTACGCCATGGGCATCCCTCTCGACCAGATGGTCCTCTGGGGTTGGGCGCGGCCCTACGGCTCGATGGGCGGCCGCACGCTGCAGGAGCTGCAGGACTCGCGGGTGATCCTGTGGGCAGGCCACTGCTCCGTACACCAGCGGTTCACGCCACAGCAGATTGCCGAGGCGCGGGCGAAGTACCCGGACATCACCGTGATCGTCCACCCGGAGTGCCGGTGGGAGACCGTGCAGGCGTCCGACCTCGACGGCTCGACGGAGTTCATCGCGAAGACGATCGCGAGCGCGCCGGCCGGCTCGAAGTTCGCCGTGGGGACCGAGATCAACCTGGTGTCACGGCTGGCGAAGGAGAACGCCGGTCCGGGGGCCGACAAGACCGTCTTCTGCCTGGACCCTGTCGTGTGCCCCTGCTCGACGATGTACCGCGTCCACCCGGCCTACCTGGCCTGGACCGTTGAGTCCCTTGCCGAGGGCCGCGTCGTGAACCAGATCATCGTGCCGCCGGAGATCGCCGCGAACGCAAAGCTCGCCCTCGACCGGATGCTTTCCATCAAGTAGTCGCTGGTAAGCAACTGCAGGCCCACCGCCCAAAAGGAAAGGCGCGGGCCGTACGCCCGCGCCAGGCGTGAACTAACAACTGAGGACGGCGACCCCAACGACTAACGACTAATCCTTAACGACCACCGTCACCGCGTCGCGAGCAGCTTCCGCACAATCGGCGGCATCAGCGGCGCGAAGCCCGACATCGGCTCCGAGACGTCGTTCACCTCGAACCCGCGCGGCGTCCAACGCCACGTCCGGTATCCACCAACCTTGATCTTCAACTTCTTGCAGATGCGCTTCGCCGCGACCCCATAGCCCACCGGCACATACAGATAGAACACGCTGTTCGGGATCGACGCGTAACGCGCCCACGAGCGCTTCGCTTCGCCCTCGTTCACCAGCTCCCGCGTCGCGACGGCCGCCGTCATCGTCAGGTGCGTCTCGCCTGTCTTCAACTTCTCCACCACCACGATGTCGGGCGCGATTTGCTCGTCGCCCACCTGCACCGCCATCGAGACCTCGGGCACGTTCACGTGGGTCCGGTACGAGGGGTGGTCCACGGTCGGAAAGCCGTACCGCGTCGCCGCGACCTCCTGGATCGCCTTGATCACGCCCTCGTCCTTGGTCCGCTCGGTGCGGTCCAGCAGCGTGTCAACGTTTTCCCAGCGCGTATCCATGGTCATGGTGCAGGCCTCCGAGGTCGTGGCGTCGGTATGCAGGTTAGTGCAGGCCTTCACAAGGCTCAAGCGAACGCCGCGCCGCCGGTCAGGGCACGAAGGTGATGGTTAACTGCGGCCGGTCGGCAGCGATCCCCTCGCGGGCGCCGTAGTTGACGGTGGTGAGTCCACCCGTCTCGTTGGCGTCGTGCACCATCCACCCGAAGTCGGACGCCGTTCCGTCCGCCCATGCCTGCACATCTACCGTGACGTCGAAGTTCACGCATTGTGCAGTGAGCGGGACCACAATGGAATCCGTCGTGGGGGCGGCCATGTCGGGAATGTTGTTCCATGTCGCTGTAAGTTCCGCCCAGGCGCTCGTCGCCCGATGTACCACGTGCGTCCGGCCCACCGCCAATGCCACGATATTCCGCATGCAGAGCGTCAGCGTCGCCGACTGGATCGTCGCTCCTCCAGGCACGGCGCTCGACGTGTTGAATCCGACGAGGCCACGCAGGGAGGCGCCAGCCTTGCCATCTACCAGCACCTCGATTTCGGTGCCGTGGTTTTGGGCGGGGTTCCCGGGTCCGATGTAGGTATCGGCGGTCGCGCCCAGCACCACCGTCGTTGGCGTCGGCGACGGTGTCGAGGTTGGGGTCGGCGTTGGCGTAGCCGTCCCCGTTGGCGTAGCTGTCGGCGTCGGCGTGGCCGGCACGGGGGTGGGCGTCGGTGTCGGTGTCGGTGTCGGTGTCGGCGTTGGCGTAGCCGGGACCGTGGTGGCCGGCACGGAAGTGGCCGTTGGTGTGCTGGTAGCCGTCGTCCCGCTCGTGGCCGTCGCCGTCGGTGTGGCGTCTATCGGCACGGCGGTGGCCGGCACGTGGGTAGCCGTCCGCACGGGGGTCGCTGTCTTTACCCGGGTCGGCGTCGCCGTCGGCTTCGGTGGTTCCGTGGGTGTCGCTGGCAGCGCCGTCTCCGTAGGTGCAGTTGCGGCCGTACTCGTCGCGGCCACGGCCGCCGTCGGCGTAGCGGCGGGCGGTGCTGTCGCGGTCGGCGGCACACGCGTCGCCGATGGCGTGGCGGCCGTCGTCTTCGTCGGTGAAGGAATCGGTGTCGGCGATTGCGCGACCGTCGCAGTGGCCCGGGGTGTTCGCGTCAGCTCGGGCGTCTCGGTCGGCTCCGGCGTTTTCGTGGGCACCCGTTCGATGTCCACGCGCTCCACCGTGCGCGCGGGCGCTTCGAGTGCCCGCGTATCCTCGTCGCTCGCGTCGATGAGCGCGGGGTCCAGCGGCTTCAGCCGTATGCCAGCCGGGTCGCGCGAGTAGTCGGCGTATATCTGCGACGCCGTCTCCGTCGCGAGGAACCGGATGTCTGGCCGCCGGACGGCGTAGGCCGCGGCGGCCGTCGTCATGATGAAGCAGACCATGACCAGCATGCACACGACCATCGTCCGCAGCAGCCGGTCACGCACGCTCAGGCCGCCTTCTGCTGCCAGCCGGGTATCCGGTATCCCTGCAGCGCCGGGTCGCTTCGCCTCCGCGCTTCCCACTTCGGAACCAGGCGCTCGAGGATCTCGACGATGCCCTGATCGAGCTTCCCGTCCCAGACCTCCCGCTTCATGATCTCCAGCGCCTTCTTTGCCGGGAGGGCGCCGCGATATGGCCGGTCCGTCGTCAACGCGTCATAGATGTCCGCCACCGAGGCGATGCGCGCGATAATCGAGATTTCGTCGCTGTGCGCGTGGGCCGGGTAGCCGGTGCCGTCCAGCTTCTCGTGGTGCCCCGCGACGAACTGGAGCACTTCAGCCGGCAGCTCCACCGGCGCCAGGATGTCCAGTCCGATCTTCGGGTGCATCTCGATCATGCGCCGCTCTTCGGCGCTCAGTGCAGCCGGCTTCAGCAGGACGGCGTCGCGCACACCGATCTTGCCGATGTCGTGCAGGTATCCGCCGATCTCCAGGTGCTGCAACTGATCGCTGGGAAGCCCCAGCTCCGTGCCCAGCGCCACCGCCATCTGGCCCACGCGCACGGAGTGCCCCAGCGTGTAGGGATCGCGCGCGTCGATCGCGCCCGTAAGCGCCCGCAGCGTCGCCAGATGCTGGCGCTGCAGCCGCGCGGTCATCTCGTCGAACGACTCCGCCAGCACGCCGACCTCATCTTCGGCGTGCATCCCCACCCGCGCGGACAGATCCCCCGCGCTCACAGCGCGGGCCACGGTGACCAGGCGGAACAGCGGCTTCGTCAGACTGTGCGCGATGAGCCACCCCGTCAGCAGGATCGCCAGCATCGCCACCGCGAAGAGCGTTCCCATCTGCCACCGCGTCGTCGCCCCCGCTTCCAGGAGGAACGATGTTGGCAGCGCGACCGAATACAGCCCGACCGATTCGTCGCGGATTACCAGCTCCCCATAGAGGAGGTCGAACTCACGGCCGTACAGCTTCCTGTGCTCACGGACGACCAGTGAGCTTCCGCGGCTGCGGGTCACGTCGTCGCGCGGCGTGAGGTTCGCGTCTTCTTCGTTCTGTGTGTCCGAAAATGTGCTGCTCAGCGGCGTGCCGTCGAAGTCGTACAGCGTGATGTCCGCGAGCGCCTCGGTCTTCGCCAGTGGGAGAAACGACCTCAGCGAGCTTCCAACGAGCACGACGCCGACAAGTTCGTCGTTCTCCACGATCGGTCCGGCCGTATACAGGAAGTATCCGTCGTCCGTCTCGACGATCTGCGCGAACTTGTCGCCCAGGCTGTCCTCGCTGCCGCCCAGCACGCTCTGCACGATGCTCCATGTCGCGCGGTCGGATGGGTCATCCTCCAGCGCGCGATACTCGAGAACGGACGCACTCTCCACCTGTGAGCCAAAGACGCGCGCGCCGCTCGTGTCCAGCACTTCCACCCGCTCCGCGTGCGCGTTCGCCGCGATGGGGTTGATTGCGTTGGCCAGCGCCAGCTCGTTGCCCGCGCGCGCCGCGGTAGCCACCCCCTCGGTGAAGGCGACCCCGCGTACTACCTCCAAGTGCTTGCGCTCCCGCCGGACGAACGAATCGGAGGTCACCCTTGCAGCCTCGGCGAGCTGGTTGTTGAAACGCTCCTCCAGCGACCCGACGACGAGGCGCGTCACCAGGTACGTGCCGGCCACCGCCAGCAGGATCGAGAGCACCGCGTACGGCGCGATGATCTTCCAGCGGATGTGCCTCGCGGGGTAGCGCAGGATGCCCCGCAGCGCGCGCAGTGGGCCGAATCCAGATGACATGCGAATATGTATCGGTCTGCGCGAGGCCGGCCGTCACAGTAACCAGACATCGTGGCTGATTGAATTGCGAACGCCGCGCCCGCTGTCCCTAAGGGAATCCACCCGACTGCCCGGGGGTTCCATCCTCGACCGCAGGTCGCCCCGGTGCCGCGCGCTAGAATGACCCCACGGAGGGGTGCCCGAGCGGTTTAAGGGAACCGTCTTGAAAACGGTCGTGGCCAAACACCACCGTGGGTTCGAATCCCACCCCCTCCGCCAGACCCGTAGTTCTCAGTTGTCAGTGGTCAGTGGTCAGTCCCGTATCATGGGCGGTCGCTTCTTGTTCTTCAATCAGCTGTGGTCAGTCTCCTTCCTTGGTAGGATCGCGGCATGGCGGTCGTCTTCCTTTCCTCGACGTTCGTTGATTTGAGAGCCCATCGGCAAAAGGTCATCGAGGCGATCGATCGCCTTGTCCACATTGGATACGACGTTGAGTGGCGAGCAATGGAGGCGTTCCCCGCTTCGTTTCGGACGAAGAGCCTCGCGATCGCGCTTGACATGCTCCGGGATTCAGACATCTACATTGGCGCCCTCGGTCCACGCTACGGAACCATTCCGCCA
>JACRBR010000080.1 GCA_016213125.1 Chloroflexota bacterium
GCCCCTTTCCCGCATGGGCACAATCTACAAGAGCTTCAACAAGAGGGCCGACTCCCTCGAGGAGATCGGGAAGTCCACCAACAACCCCGGGCTCGTCAACCTGGCCAACACCTACCGCGACTCTACCCTGACGCAGTTCCGCGCCTGGATCAGCGCCGAGCTATCGCGAAAGAACGGCTTCCCGATCGAGATCACGCACGAGCAACTCATGCTCCCAGGCTTCGGCATGGAGTTGCCGGAGCAGAGCTCGACGGCCATGCCCGGCACACCGCAGTACGCCGGCGTGAACCCACCGACCACCGACGAACTCGACAGTGCCGTCCTCGGGCTGCTCGCCGACGCACTCGACGCCACGCCGGCCATCGACACGAAGGTGCTGTGGGGACCGGATTCGATTGATCCGGCCACCTTCACCTACAAGCTAAAGGACGGCGTCGCCGATAGCTGGGGCGAGGTCGTCACCTACAAGCAGGTGCAGTACCAACAGGAGTTCCTGGGGGGCGTCGAGTTCGAGGTTGCCAGATCCGTGGCACTAGGCGTGCGGTACGTCCATCGGAGCCTGCCTCGCGTGCCGGATGACACAGGAGGCCAGACGTTCACCTGGCAGGGCTTGCCCGAACTCCCCGTGTATGACCCGAAGCTGCTGCCCAGTCCACGCGAACGTCGCGATGACGACGCCGCTCCCGGTAGCTGGTGGCGGCGGACACCGGTGAAGATCGGCAGCGCCGCTGCGGGCGTCATCCTCATCGGCGGCGCCATCTTCGGCGGCGTGCAGCTGTTCAACGGCGGCGGCGATGGCGGCGACGACGGGGCCAGCGTCATCGCCCAGAAGACGCCCGACTCTGTGGTGGAAATTGTCGAAACCGTGATCGCCCAATACCCGGCACCCTTTGACTCTGAGCGGGCGCGTGAGCTCCTCGAGGAGGCTGGATGGGTGTCCGACCCGGGCGACACCGGCTGGTATGACATCCATCAGGAGCTCTCCGACACGCTGTTCTGGGAGGAGTCGGGGTTCCAGCCCGGCTTCGCTGCGCCGCAGATCACCATCAGGGAGAGTGGCGTCGTATTCTTCGACCTTCAGGACGCAAGCGCCACCGTGCCCACCAACCTGTTCTGGAACCGTTGCGGTCAGACGCTCCCCTCGGGGGGCCACATGGCGTGCGCGCAGCCAAGCGCGGGCCTGCTAACGCCCGGACCATATGTCCTGGGAGTTCTCACGGTCGACGCACCCTACGTGGACGCCGATCCGGCCCACCAGTACTTCTACGGCTTCGGAGTCAACGTCGACGGCAGCGCGGGATACCCGGGTACACCGGGGTTCGACCTGTCGGCGCGCAACGGCCTGACCCACGGTGCGTTCATCGGCCAGTCACCGTACAGTCCGCAGTACCAAAGTTGGGCTGCGATCGGTGAGTGGTACTTGGGCACTGTGGCGTCGCGTCTGAACGTCGACATCCGCGTCCTCATCGACGGCGACACGCTGCTTTTCCTGTTCCCGGGGTCGTTGTTTCAGCAGGCATCGTTCGGGTGGCGCGCCATCGCCTACGGTCAGGGCGGACCGAACCCCGATCCGGCGACGGGCGGCGCCGACGTGACCGGCGACGACCCCTTGGCTCCCCTGCAGCAGTTCAAAGGCGAGCCCCTGGTGCTCGGAGCGCCTTCCCCTACAGCCGACGAGTCGCCCGCGGCGGCCAACGGGACGCCCACGCCCATTGGCGGCGCCGAGGCCGCACTTAACGCCGAGATCGCCGGCGGCGTCGCCGCCTTCGAGATCGTCTACCGCGACCGCGACGTCGAGACGCTGCTCGGACGACTCCACCCGCGCACGATCGAGATCTATGGAGAGGAGCAGTGCCGTTCATTCCTGGCGGCGGGCGCGCCTGATCCGACCTACAAGATCCAGCTCGTCTCGCGCGATGGGCCGCAGGACTGGGTCTACCAGGTCGACGGGATCTCAACGAACATCCCGGACACCATCTTCCTCGACGCCGACGTTACCCTCGGCGGCGAGACACAGCGCCGCGTGCTGCATTTCACCATCAACACCAACGGCGCGCTCGACTGGTTTACCGACTGCGGGACGCCGCTCTCGACCCCGTAGTGCGCTTCGGCTTCGCGGGATCGGAAGCGGCGGGGCGCTCCCGCGGCACGTACAGTAGCGTCCCCCGGCAGCGCGGCGTCCCGCACCGGCACGCGTACATCTTTCGCAGCTTGCGGGTCA
>JACRBR010000081.1 GCA_016213125.1 Chloroflexota bacterium
AACCGATGGCGGTTCGTGCGCCGCAACTTTCGCGGCCCGCGACACATCACCGCCACGCTCGCGCAGCCGGCCCTGGTGGCATACGAGGCCGCGAAGGCGCTCGCGCAGGGGAACCTGGGGGAGGCGCGGGGGCGCATCGTGGGTCTGCTGGCCGGCATGGTGGGTCGCAGCGGCCCGAGGGCGCGCGTATGAAGATCGCGATGATCGTCCCGTACCCCATCTTCCCGCCCGACGAGGGCGGGCGCATGCGGGCGTACAACCTGCTGAAGCACCTTTCCGCCCATCACGAGATGTCGTTGTTCACGCCGCGCTCGCCAGCCAACGCGGCGCACGGCCTCCGGGTGCGGCTGTTCGAGACGACGCCGCCAGGACGCCGACACCAGATCCTCGATGCGGGTTTCCTGCGCCGAGCGCCGGCCATCGCCCGGGAGGAGCTGCCGGACGTAATCCTCGCCGAGTTCATCTGGCCGGGGCTGCACGCGGCGTATTTAGCGCGGCGCCTTGGTGTGCCGTTCGTGCTGGACGCGCACAACGTCGAGGCCGACCGCTTCCGAAGCTCCGCCTCGCGCGCGCAGCCGCTGGTCGCTGTGTACGAGCGCCTGATCGCGCGACTTGCCTCGGGCATCTTCGTCGTCTCGCCGGAAGATGGCGATCGCTTTCGCGGCCGTGGGGTGCCGGCGGCGAAGATCCAGGCCGTTCCCAATGGCGTCGATCCTGATGCGGTGCATCCGGATGCCGAGGCGGGCATGCAGATTCGCCGGGAGCTGGGCATCGGCGAGAACACGAAGATGCTGCTGTTCTTTGGCCAGCTGGGCTACGCACCCAACCGTGACGCGATGAGGATCATCCACCAGGAGCTGCTGCCGCGACTCGACCACATCGGCCTCGACTACCGCTTCGTCGTCGCCGGAAAGAACCACGAGCAGGCGGCCTGGCTCTACTCGCACCCGCGGCTGCGCTACACGGGCGCCGTCGCCGCGATCGCTCCCTACGTCAACGCCGCTGACACCGTGGCTGTCCCGATCGTCAGCGGGGGCGGGACGCGGCTCAAGATCCTCGAGAGCATCGCCTGCGCCACATCAGTCGTGTCCACGAGCGCCGGGGCCGAGGGCATCGACCGGGCGGCGTGCGGGCGGCTGTTGACAATCGAGGACGGGTGGGACGGCTTCGCGGCCGCGCTCGCATCGCCCCGCGACGTCAAGTCCGGTAACGTACCCGCGCCGTTCCTCGATATGTATAGTTGGGCGAACATCGTTTCTCGCATCGAATGGCCTCGGCGAGGACGCTGAGGCTATGGATCGCGTACCGGGCGGCAGGGCGGTGCTGATGGCGCAGGGCAACGGCAGCGGACGCAAGCGCATCCTCGTCATAAGCCGTTCGGCGTTCGGCCCGCAGATGTCCAGCCCGGGCATCCGCACCCGGCACATGGTCGAAGTGCTGTCGCAGGAGCTGCCTGAGGCTGAGATCACGCTGGCGCTGACGTACGGCGGCCAGCCGCCGGACGACCCCTCGCGTCTTCCCTACAAGGTCGCCTTCTACACCTGGAAGACGTTGCTGGGGCTGATGCTGAAGCACGACATCATCATCGCCAACGACTACCCCCCGCTGGCGATCGCGGCGTTCCCGTGGAAGACGTTCGTGCTGGACTATTACACCGTCTACTTCCTGGAGTGGATGGAGCAGACGCGGGACAGCCTGAAGAAGAACAAACGGTTCCGCGAGACGTGGATGGCGGGCGCGCGGCGGCGCGTCGGAGCGGAACTGGTCTCCGCGGACTACATCAGCGTGGCGAATGACCGGCAGCGCGACTACTACATCGGCGCGCTGATCGCGCTCGGGCTCATCGACCCGGTTGCGTACGACGACGACCCGTCGCTGAAACGGATGATCGGCGCGGCGCCGCACGGCATCCGGCCGGAGCCGCTGGGGCCGAAGGGGAAGCCTGCCGTGAAGGGCGTGTACGCCGGCGTGAAGGAGACGGACAAGCTCATCATCTGGAACGGCGGCATCCTGCAGTGGTACGACCCGATCACGCTGCTGCAGGCGATGGCGAAGGTGAAGGAGCAGCGCGACGACGTGAAGCTGGTGTTCGTCGGCGGCGCGTACCCGGGGTTGCAGGGGATGGGGCTGGGGCTTCGGTACATGGAGTCGTTGCAGCTGGCGAACGATCTCGGCCTGTACAACAACACGGTCTTCTTTGACATGACCTGGGTGCCGTACGAGCGCATGAAGGATTACATGCTCGAGGCCGACCTCGCCGTGTGCACCTATTTCAACAACCTGGAGACGCATTTCTCGCTGCGCACGCGCTTCGTGGACGTGTTCTGGGCCGAGCTGCCGTTGATCTGCACGGAGGGCGACGTCCTGGCGGATATGGTGCGCGAGAAGCAGATGGGCGTCGCCGTGCCGCAGCAGGATGTCGATGCGGTCGCGGACGCGATTCTGCGGCTGATGGGGGACTCCGACTACTACGAGCAGTGC
>JACRBR010000082.1 GCA_016213125.1 Chloroflexota bacterium
ACGACGCCCGCGCACTCTCCGGCGTTCACCACGAAGGACACGCCGTCCAGGATCGTGCGATCGGCATAGCTCTTGTTGATGTTGCTGGCCTTCAACATCGGCCACCTCGCTTTCGGGGAACACAAAGAGGCCACGGAACAGATCTTCCGTGGCCGGGCGAATCGAGTTCTGGATGTGGGGACGCTGGAGGACCGGCGACCCGGGACGCGCGCCGACACTCGCTCATCACGAGCAACCGGCATCGCTAACTCGCCCGGGGTGCTAGTCGGTCATCGGACTCCTGCGCTTTGTGCCGCCAGTGTAGAGCGGTGGCGATGGGCGTCGCAAACGGTGCGCTTATGCGACGCGCGGCGCTAGCCTCCGGTAGCCTTGACCTTACGCCCTTCGTTTCTTCGGGGTGAGCCCATAAGCGTCCTAACCGATGACTATCGGCCCGAATCGGCGCCCTATGACGCCGCCAGTAACGTCGCAGCTGCGCAAACCCCGGTAAGTCGCCTCGGGGTTTCTCACCCGTTGGATAGAATGCCGTGTCGGAGCGTCACATCGCGCGGAGGCATTCAGTTGCTCGTTCAGGAACCCGCGGTCTACTTCGCGCGCACGATCCAAGCAGACGATCCGATGGCGTACGCGGCTTTCCTCCGCCAACACTACCTACCTGCCTGGAACGCGATGCGAGCCGACCACATCATTGAGTCCCTAACGACCGTACTCACAACGGAGATCCGGCAGCAACAGCCAGGTGTGCCAGCGTGGAACATCGTCCAAGTGGGTCGCGTTCCCGACGGCGCCGTAGGGACGACTTTCTTCGAAGCCGAAAGTAAGATAGGGAGGATGGGGATTAGCGCGCCGTCTGCCGTCACACTGAGGTGCGAGACCTTGAGAACGACGCCGAATTCGCACAGTCCGAAGCCGACGGCAGAAAGCCTCGCGCGTCGCGACGACGTGGTCATGAGCGTCGAGTACATTTGCGTGACCCCAGCGCTCGAAGCTTTGGGGCAGTACCAGCATCTCATGGTGGAAAAAGTGGCCCCGCCATGCGGCTCCTCGTCGAATCCGGGGCGGCTTACAGCTTCGTGCCCCTGGAGACCGATACGGTTCTGTCGCGATCCGCGGAGATGCCCGAGTGGAATCAACTTCACGTCATGGGGATGTTTCCCATGCCTCGCGAGGAATTCAGGGCGCTGTTCGACGAGGCGATCACACGAGTAAACCCGGCCAGCGGTGGTTTCGCCGGCGTGTTCAGCAGGTTCGACGAGATTCGCACGAAGCCGCGCTGGGATCTCGGGCGCGAGTTGGCGAACTTGCGCATCGAATGAGTCGCACTCCTCGTGAGCGACGCTGGCGCCGTCGCAAACGCCCAGGAATCGTCGTAGGGCTTCCGGTATTGTGGGCGCGGAGTGCAATGGCTGCCACGCGTTCCGTCTGCCGAGCTATCGCCAAGCGCAGTAACGGCCCGCAGGCTAATGTCTCAAGCCCAGTCCACCGGAGGGCTCAAGCGGGCGAGTTCGGCAACAGGCCCGCGCATCATACGACCTCGAGCGGCTCGATGCCGCGGGTGCGGCGCACGGGCGCCGCCGGCGGCTTCGACAGCGGCTCCGCGCTCCCGTTCGCGCCCAGCACCTCGATCCCGGCGGCCCGGAGCTCCTCAGATGCCGTGGCGTCCGGCAGTGTCAGCTCGATCTTATCGCCGTCATGCCCGTGGATGAACAGGCGCACCGCGTCCTTGCCCGGATGCTCCTTCATAAGATCGATGAGCGCATCCAGCCGCGCGCGATCCGCATCGTGATCAGTCGATTCGTGCAGCACAAACCGCAGCGTCGTCCTCTGCCCGCGCCCACGATTCGCCCTTGGTGCCGGTGGCTCCACGTTGACGGCCGGATCGAGATCCGCGGGTGCCGCCCCGTTCCCCGCACCGCCGCTCGCGTGGCCATTCCCGTTTGCGGCCCTCGTTGCCGGTTCACTTGCCGTTTGTTGTTTGCCGTTTGCTCCCGTAGGGGCCCCCGCCTCCACATGTTCCACCCGGGTGACCGAGACGCCCGCGCTCTCGCGGACCGCCGTCGTCAGCCACGCCGGGATGGCGAAGTGCTCGTGCGAGATCGTGCCGTCGGCCGCCTGTACCAGCGACGCCTGCTGCACCGACGCCTGCAGCCGGTCGTTGCGCTCGCGCACCCGCACCAGCATCAGCAGGATGTTTCCCGGCTGCCACAGTTCGCGCGTCGGCTCGTACACGTCCGACCACACCGTGACCTCGGTCGTCCCGGAAAGGTCCTCGATCATCACGGCGATGAACGGCTTGCCCTGCTTGGTCGCCAGGTGCCGCACGCCGTTCACCATCCCGGCAATCACCACCTCGCGCCCGTCGAGTTCCGGCGTGATCTCGCTGACCAACGCCGAGACGTGCTTCGACGTCGTGGCTGCCGCTGATGAGAAGGGGTGCTCGGACACGTACACGCCCAGGAGTTCCTTCTCCCAGGACAGCATCTCCGCCTTTGAAGCGTCCCCTTCGACCAGCTCCAGCGCCGGGAGAGGCGTCGCTACGCTGTCTCCGAACAGGTCGAACATCGTCGACTGGCCCGTCTCCTTCAGCTTCGCCTCGCGCTGCGCGATCGACGTGATGCGATCGACGTTCGCCAGCAACGTGCCCCGCTGGCCCAGCGCGTCCAGCGCGCCCGCCTTGATCAGCGACTCCAGCGATCGCTTGTTCACCGCCTTCAGGTCGACGCGCTTCACGAAGTCCCCGATGTCGGCGAATCCGCCGCCTTCGGCCCGTGCCGCGACGATGCCTTCAGCCGCACCCTGCCCCACGTTCTTCACGTTCGCCAGCCCGAATCGAATGACCGGCGCCTCCCCGGATCCTCGCTCCTGCAGCCCGAACCCCACCGCGCTCGTGTTCACGTCCGGCGGAAGCACTTCGATGTCCAGGCGCACGCACTCCGCCACCGCTTCGGCGATGCGCTCGTGCGTGCCCGCGCTGCTCAGGACGGCCGTCATGTACTCCTGCGGGTAGTTCGCCTTCAGGTATGCCGTCTGGTACGCGATCGTCCCGTAGACGGCCGAGTGAGCCTTGTTGAAGGCGTACCCCGCGAACGGCTCGATGAGCTCGAAGATCGCTTCCGCCTCGGCCTCGCTATAGCCGTTCTTCACCGATGCGGCGACGAACTTCTCGCCCTCCGCCTGCATCAGGGCGGTCACCTTCTTCGACATTGCCTTCCGGATGGCATCCCCGTCCTTCAGCGAGTAGCCGGCGAACTTTCTCATCACCATCAGCACCTGGTCCTGGTAGGTGATCACCCCGTACGTCTCGTCCAGGATCTCCGCCAGGTCCGGGTGCGGGTACTTAATCTGGCTGCGGTCGTGCTTGGCCCGGCAGAACGACCCGATGTGCTGCATCGGCCCCGGCCGGTACAGCGCCACCAGCGCCATCAGCTCCGCCGTGTTGTCGGGACGCAGCTCCTGGATCGCCCGCCGCATGCCCGGCGACTCCAGCTGAAACACGCCGAACGTGTCGCCTCGGCTCAGCATGTCCATCGCCTTGCGGTCGCCGTCCTCCAGCTTCTGCAGGTCGATGTGGATCCCCCGCGTCCGCTCGATGATCTCGACCGCCTCTCCCAGGATGGTCAGGTTCGCCAGCCCCAGGAAGTCCATCTTCAGCAGGCCGATTTCGGCCACCTGCGCCATCGCGAACTGCGTCGTCGGGATCGCCGATTCCTCGTTCTTGCCCGTCGGGCGCTGCAGCGGCACGTGCTCCGCCAGCGGCTCACGCGAGATCACGACGCCCGCCGCATGCGTGCTCGCGTGCCGCGCCACGCCCTCGAGCCGCCGCGCCATGTCGACCAGCTCGCGCACGCGGCCGTCGGTCTCGTACAGCGTTGCCAGCTCGGGCGAATCCTCCAGCGCCTTCTCCAGTGTCATGTGCAGCGCGTTGGGCACCACGCGCGCCACCCGGTCGACGTCCGCGTACGACATCGCCAGCGCCCGGCCCACGTCGCGGATCGCCGCCTTCGCGCCCATCGTCCCGAACGTGATGATCTGCGCGACGCGGTCGTAGCCGTACTTCTCGGCGACGTACTTGATCACCTCGTCGCGGCGGTCGTCCGGGATGTCCAGATCGACGTCGGGCGGTTCCTTGCGGTCGACGTGCAGGAAGCGCTCGAACACCAGCCCCGTGGCCATCGGGTCGATGAACGTCACGTCCAGCGTATACAGGATGATGCTCGCCGCGGCCGACCCTCGCACGCCCAGCATGATGCCGGCGCGCTTGCAGAACTGCGCGATGTCGTGCACGACCAGGAAGTAGTTCGTGAACCCGGTCTCCTCGACGACGTCCAGCTCGTACGTCAGCCGTGTTTTCACGTCGTCCGGAGTGTCCGGGTATCGGCGGTTCAGTCCCTCACGGGAGAGATGCGTCAGGTACTCGTGCGCGGCGTATCCCCCCGGGATCTCCGGCTCGGGCAGGTGGAGGCGCCCGAACTCCAGCTCCAGGTTGCACTGCTCGGCGACGAGCTGCGTGTTCGTGATGGCCTGCGGCAGCTCCGGGAAGAGTGCCAGCATCTCCTCCTCGGACTTCACATAATAGCCGTGGTCGTGCATCTTCAGCGGCCGCTTGCCATCGAGGACGCTGCTGTTTGTCCCGATGCACAGCAGCACGTCGTGGATGCTGTGGTCCTCGGGCAGCGTGTAGTGCGAGTCGTTCGTGGCGACGAGCGGGATCTTCGTCTTCTTCGAGAGCTGCACCAGCCCCTTCAACACTCGTTCGCACTCGGCATTGATCTCGGGCTCGTCGTGTTTCATGACCTCCAGGTAGAAGTCGTCGAACACGTCTTTGAAGAAGCCGGCCAGCTTCAGCGCGTCGTCCGCCCGCTCCTCCGAGAGCATCCGGTGCATCTCGCCTGAAGGGCATCCGCTTAGCGCGATGATGCCCTTGCCGTACTGGGCGAGGATCTCCTTGTCCATCCGCGGCTTGTAGTAGAACCCCTCCAGGTGCGAGAGCGTGCTCAGCCGCATCAGGTTCTTGTAGCCCTGCTCGTCTTTCGCCAGCAGCGTCAGGTGGAAGTACTCGTTGGAGCGCGACCCACTCTTCTTGTGCCGCGAATCCGGCGCGATGTACGCCTCGATGCCGATGATGGGCTTGATGCCGCGCTCTCGCGCCGCCTTGTAGAAGTCGATGGCCCCGTACAGCGCGCCGTGGTCCGTCATCGCGACAGACTGCTGCCCGATCGCGGCGACGCGCTCCATCACATCGGGGATGCGGGAGAGCCCATCGAGGAGGGAGAACTCGGTATGAAGGTGCAGGTGGGTGAACATTTGTGCGTGATCCACCGCATCCTATCAAACAGGATCGTGCGGCGGATGGCGCTTATGTCGGAATGAAGGCTTAGTTCAGTGCGAATGGCGCGCGGTGCCCGGAAACCTCCTACGCGCGCCAGATCTTCGCCGGCTCCTGCGTCATCACGTTGCTTAGGCCGTACAGCTCGATCCGCCACGGCGTCAGCTTCAACAGCCCGTACGTCGGGTCCTCCACGCCGCCCTGCCAGATCATCTGCGGGTCGTAGCCCAGTGGCGGCGGCGTGCTCTTGTATAGCTCCCAGATCCGCTTCTTCTCGGCCGGATCGTCGCACCACTCCGCCTTCGCGTCGACGTATGCCTGCTGGTGCTGCGGGTCCCAGTACGACAGGGAGACGTATGGGTTCGCAGCCAGGTGTTTCTCTTTGTGCGAGTGCCGGTTCGTCGCGATCCAGCCTAGCGGCCCCTCCCAGATCGGATGCAGGATCCTCTGCCGCGGCCTCCCCTGCCGGTCCACCGTCGCGACGCTGCACCACGCGATGCGCGCCACCCGGCTGTGAAAATCCGCTGCGATCTCGTCGAATGATGCGACGTCCATCAGCGCCTCTCATCCCCTTATGCCTAATAGTCCCTTGTCCCTTGTCCCTTGTCCCTATCCCCTTGCCCCTTGTCCCTATCCCCTTGTCCCTCGCCCCTACCGATCGAGCACCTCGGCGTCCGGTCTGCGCGCGGGGTCGTTCGTGGGGAGGACGTCGTCCACCCACCCGCCCGCCTTCCACGCGGGCACCGGCGTCTCGCACTCGGACTTCGGCACGAACTTGGACCGCTGCACCAGCTGCATCTTGTGAATGTACCGCGGGCAGTTCGGGAAGATCTCCCGCGCCCGCACCCGCACGATGAACTGCGCCTCGGGGTACTCGGCCATCAGCGGGTCGTCGTAACTGATCGATGCTTCCCCGTTGAACCGCATGCGGTGCTGCTGCTCGAAGTCGATGAACAACAGTCCGACCTGCTTCGTCCTCAGGACGTTCCCCATCGAGAGGTACATGCCGTTGCCGTCGTAGTTCGGAAAGGCGATCGTCTTATCATCGACGACGCGCACGAAACCCGGTTCACCGCCCTTGTATGAGCAGTTCGCGTGGCCCTGCTCGTCCACCGTCGCGATAAAGAACATGTCCATATGCTCGATGAACGCCCTGTCGTTCCCGTCGATCCTGTCGTGCGTCAGCTCGCCGACCCGTCCGGCCAGCCGCTCCGTATCGAAGCGCCGCTGCAGTTCGCGGTTGCCGTCATGGAAGATGTCATTCGCCATCGAGTGCCTCCCGTCGTGACAGAACAGTAGAGTCGCGCGGAGCGCGTTGTCAACGTCCGGCGCTGCGCCGATCGCCGCCCCGTGGCGGGTGCGGTGCTACTTCGCCGCCAGATGCTCCGCGGAGCCCGCAAGGAACGCCGCGATGTCGCCGTTCAGTTCGGCCGAGCATTCCGTGAAGAAGAGGTGACGCCCGCCAGGATACAGCCGCAGATCCGCGTTCGGGATGGCGGCCGCAAGCGCGCGTCCGTTCTCGACCGGGACGGTTCCGTCATCCGTCCCGTGTGCAACGAACGTTGGGTGCTGGATCTCGCTCAGGCGAGTGGCCGTGTCGTGATTCTGCACGGCGTTGAGCTGGCCCGCCCGCCCCTCCGGTGTGGAACGAAGGTGCTGATTCGCAAGCGCCCGCTCCGCCAGCAGCGCGTCGTATTCGGCGGCGAAGCCGTCGCTGTAGTTCAAGAAGTACGTGGACCGCATCGCCGCCACGGGATCCGTGATCTCGCTCGCGGCCATGAACTTCAGCATGTTCTCCGCAGGCGGCAACACGTGGGCCGAGCCGCCCGCCGTCGTGCAAGCCAGCACCAGCCGCCGCA
Organism: Chloroflexota bacterium; assembly: GCA_016213125.1. Classification (GTDB taxonomy): domain Bacteria; phylum Chloroflexota; class Dehalococcoidia; order DSTF01; family JACRBR01; genus JACRBR01. The sequence goes on from JACRBR010000082.1 coordinate 7,186, forward strand.
CGCGGGCCGGGTGCTCCAGCGCGATGTGCTGCGCCACCATCCCCCCGAACGACGTCCCGAACACGTGCGCCGAATCCACGCCCAGCGCGTCCAGCAGCGCCGCCGCATCGTCAGCGAAGTCCTTCATCAGCATCGTCGGCGGGCCGTCGTCTGACCGCCCGGCCCCCCGAGGGTCGAACACGATCACCCGGAAGCGCTCGGCCAGCGGCTGCGTGTTCCGCCAGTAGATCTCCACCGTGCATCCGAACCCCGGGTGCAGCAGCAGCGGCTCGCCGTCGCCGTGGATCTCGTAGTACAGCTTGCCGGAGGGTGTGTTCGCGTAGGGCATACGAAAAGGCTAACACAGCATCATGGAACGGGCCCTGCTACGCGCCGCGCCGCTCCACGCGGAAGAGGTTCACCGGCGTCGGGATACCCTTCATCACCACCGGCCCCAGCCGCTCGAACTCCACGCCCGGCAGCTTCGCGTCGGCTTCATTGATCGTCGCCTCGGACGCCAGCACCTCGCCCGAGTCTGCCAGGTTCATGATCCGCGAGGCCACGTTCACGTCATGGCCCAGCAGGTCCGCCCCCCGCCGCGTCTGCTGGCCGTGATGCAGGCCGATGCGAACCCACAGCGGCGTGTCGCTGTTCCACGCCTCTTCCTCGAAGCGCTCCTGCAGCCGCAACCCCGTGTCGATCGCGTCGCACGCGTCCGAGAACCACACCATCAGTCCGTCGCCCAGCTCCTTCACGATGCGCGAGTCGCCCGAAAGCTCCTCTGACACGATGCGTTCCTGCAGCGACAGTAGTTCGATCGCCTCGGTGTCGCCGCGCAGCGCGTTGAACTCCGTGAACCCGACGATGTCGGTGAACATGATGGTGCCCTGCACGGACCGCTGATCGGGCAGTGTCGCGGCCGTCATGCCGGCACCAGGTCGATCGAGCCGGAAACCGTCATCGCCTCGATGTTGCAGTCGTCACCTTCCGGGAACGGGCATCGTACGTGGCCCGAGATGGTCTTGAAGCGCTTGTGCACGCTGGTGCCCTCCGGCAGCCCGATCTGCACCTTGCCCGACACCGACTTCACCGCGATCGCGCCCTCACCCTCGCAGTTCGCCTGCACAGAGCCGCTCACCGTGCGTGCCTTCAGCGGGCCGATCACGCGGTCCAGCCGGATAGACCCGGACATCGTCCCGCACGAACATGCCCCCAGCGTCCCGCCCTCGATCTTCCCGCTCATGCTGTTCATGCGGCATCGGCCGCGTACCCCGCGAACCTTGATGTTCCCTGAGCCGCTGCGCAGATCCGCCTCGTCCGCCCTGTCGATGTCGATGGGCGAACTCATCGTCGTGGCCGAAACCGTACCCAGCTCGCCCTCAGTCTGAATGCTGCCGGAATGGGTCCCCACGACGAGGTCCGTGCCGACCGGGCACCGCACCAGCAGGGACTTCGAGCCACCTCGGCCGGAACGGATCTCGAGCGCGGTCCCACCCTCGACCTCCCGCGTGTCGAAGCCGTCGCCCTCCACCAGGATGTCTTCTCGCGGCTCGGCGATGACCTCGACCTTCCCCGAGCGCGACTGGATCCGCAGCGTCACCGCCACCGGCAGGTCGAATCGTTGTGTTTCCATGTTCCCTCTCGACGTCCCGCGTTCCGAGTGAGCCATTGTGGATCGGGCGCCGATGCCGCCTCAAGCGCCTTCGCCTGCGGTTTCCGTAGCCTGGCCGGCATCAGGCGCCACCCCGATGCCGGACGCCGCCTGATGCGGTAGCATACCCCCACGATGAACAAGCGCCCCCACCGCGCCGCGCGTGTAGTAGTAGCCGTACGGAAGGCCCGTTGACCGGCTGCTGACAGGCGTCCACGCACCGGCAACGAGGCCCCGACAGCGTTCGGGGCATTTTCGTGCCCGCCCCGCAGTATGAGGATGGAACGATGACCCAGACCGACCAGGCGAAGCCCCGGGAGATGGCCAAGGCCTACGAACCGCGCGCCACCGAGGACCGCGTCTACCACTTCTGGGAGTCGCGCGGCTACTTCAAGGGCAAGGCCGTTCCCGGCAGGCAGCCCTTCTCGATTGTCATGCCGCCTCCCAACGTTACCGGCGAACTGCACATCGGCCATGCCCTCACCGATACCGTCGAGGACATCCTCATCCGCTGGCACCGGATGCTCGGCGATCCGACGCTTTGGGTTCCGGGCGTGGATCACGCTGGAATCGCCACGCAGACCGCGGTCGAGCGCATGCTGGCCAAGGAGGGCATCAGCCGCCACGACCTGGGCCGTGAAGCGTTCGAGCAGAAGGTCTGGGAGTGGGTGCACCGCTACCGCCCCATCATCAGCAACCAGCACCGGCGTCTCGGCGCCTCCGCGGACTGGTCCCGCGAAGTGTTCACGCTGGACGACGGCCCTCAGTCGGCCGTCCGCACCGTTTTCAAGAAGATGTTCGACGACGGCCTGATCTACCGCGGCGAGCGCCTCATCAACTGGTGCCCCCGCTGTCTCTCCGCCCTCAGCGACCTCGAGGTCGAGCACGAGGAGCAGCAGTGCAGTCTCTGGTACGTCCGCTACCCCGTTGTCGACGGAGCACAGCCGCCCTCGGCTGTGGAGGCCGCCGAGGGCAAGCCACGCGAAACCGGCGCGCACCTCGTCGTCGCGACCACGCGCCCCGAGACCTACGTTGGCGATACCGCTGTCGCCGTGAATCCAAAGGACGAGCGCCTTAGCGGCTTCATCGGCCGTTCGGTGATGCTGCCCGTCATCCAGCGTGTCGTGCCCGTCATCGGCGACGACGCCGTCGAGATGGAGTTCGGCACCGGCGCCGTGAAGGTCACGCCCGGCCACGACCCCACCGACTTCGAGATCGGCCAGCGCCACGACCTCCCCATCATCAGCGTCATGAACGAGGACGCCACGATGAACGAGCAGGCAGGCCCGTATGCCGGCATGGACCGCGCCGAGGCGCGCAAGGCCATCGTCCGAGATCTGCAGGAGTTGGGCTACCTCGAGAAGATCGAGCCGCACACCTCGCAGGTCGGCACCTGCTACCGCTGCCACACCGTCATCGAGCCGCTGATGTCGTGGCAATGGTTTGTGAACCAGCGTGCCCTGGCGGGACCGGGCATCCAGGCGGTGAAGGACGGCCGCATCAAGTTCGTCCCGGACCGGTTCGAACGCGTCTACCTCAACTGGATGGAGAACATCCGCGACTGGTGCGTCTCGCGCCAGCTCTGGTGGGGGCACCGTATCCCCGTCTGGTATAGCGCCGACGAAGACGGCGACCGGATCATGGTGAAGCTCCCCCAGGACATCGCCGAAGGGAATGTGGCTCAGCCGCCCCCGGCTGTGGGTGGCCATGTGGCACAGCCGTCCCCGGCTGTGCGTGGCCATGTGGCGCCGCCGCCTCCGGCTGTGGGTCCTGGTGGCCTCGCCGCTAGAGACGGCGAGCCGCCGCCCACCGTCGCCGCCACCTACGACGAGTTCCGCGCCCGCGGCGTCTCGCACGAGACGATCATCCGCCACGGCACCTGGTCTGCCGTCGGCGCCACGCCCATCTGCAGCATCGAGACGCCGGACCGATCGCCGACGGGCGGCGGCAACCTGTTGCAGGAGAGCGATGTCCTCGACACCTGGTTCTCCTCGGGCCTGTGGCCGTTCTCCACGCTCGGCTGGCCGCACGAGCATGACGACCTGAAGTACTGGTACCCCACGTCGGTGATGGAGACGGGGTACGACATCATCTTCCTCTGGGTCGCCCGCATGATCATGCTCGGCCTCTACTGCGTCGGCGAGATCCCGTACTCCGTCGTGTATCTCCACGGCACGGTCCGCAACGAAGAGGGCAAGCGCATGAGCAAGTCCCTCGGCACCGGCGTGGACCCGCTCGAGATCGTCGAGCAGTACGGCGCCGATGCTCTCCGCTACGCGCTCATTACCGCCAGCGGCCCGGGCAACGACCTGAAGCTCTCGATGCAACGCGTGGAGATGAGCCGCAACTTCGCGAACAAACTCTGGAACGCCACCCGCTTCGTCCTTTCGATGATCGCCGATGCGCGCGTCGACGTCGCTCCCTTCGCTGCGTCACTTCACGAGGGCAAAGAGCCAGCAGCAAACGGCAACAAGCTGCCGCTGGAGGACCGCTGGATTCTCTCGCGGGTGGAGGGCCTCGCCCGCAGCGTCGACGACCTCATGCGCCGCTTCGAGATGGGCGAGGCCATGCGACAGGTCTACGAGTTCGTCTGGAACGACTTCTGCGACTGGTACATCGAGATCGCGAAGATCCGCGTCCGTGTGGCACAGCCGTCCTCGGCTGTGGGCGATGGAGCGCAGGCGCCCTCGCCTGCGCAAGGCTCGGCCGGC
>JACRBR010000074.1 GCA_016213125.1 Chloroflexota bacterium
CGAGCGGCGCAGCTGGGCGACACGGCGGCCACGATCACCAGCGGCGGCGTCGAGCGGACGTACGTGCTGCACGTGCCGCCGCTCTACGATGGATCGGAACAGGTGCCGCTGGTGGTAGTGCTGCACGGGTTCTCTTTGACGGGCTCGTTCATGTCCGGGTACACCCTCTTCGGCGAGCAGGGAGACGCGCGGAACTTCATCTCTGTCTTCCCGAACAGTCTCGGCGAGCCATCGCGGTGGAACACCACGAAGGCGCTCGATCAGGCCGACGACCTCGCCTTCCTCAAAGAACTCCTGGTGAAGCTGGAGGCCGAGTTGTGCGTGGATCCGGATCGCATCTTCGTCGCCGGCTATTCGAACGGCGGCGGGATGGCCCAGCGCCTGGCATGCGACATGCCCGACCAGCTCGCCGCGATCGGCACCGTGGCCGCGACGTACGTCGACTGCAAGGCGAGAGTCCCGTGGGTGGCGTTTCACGGCATCGCGGACCCGCTGGTGCCCTTCGAAGGGGGTCAGGGGCCACCCGAGCACGGCGCCAATGCCTTCCTCCCCGCCCGCCGAGTGCTCTCCGAGTGGGCAAGCGGGCTGGGCTGCGACGGCCTGGGCCAGATCTCCCGCCCGACCAGCGACGTCGAACTCACGACGTACGTTCGATGCACGTACGGCGACGGCGAGGTCCTGCTCTACACCATCGTCACCGGCGGCCACACGTGGCCGGGCGCCTACGATCTCCCGCTCGAGACGACAGGCCCGACGTCGAAGGAGATCGACGCGACGGAGACGATGTGGGAGTTCTTCGCGGCACATCCGCTCGCCCACTGAGCCGGGCTACGACGTACCGAGCAGGTTCCGCTTGATCCCGTCCCAGGGCTGCGCCTTCTCGTAGTGCAGCAGCCACTCCTGCCCGAGCTTCGGGATCAAGAGCAGTACCATCGGTATCGCCACTGTCCCCACCGATCGCGGATAGAGCCTCGGAAAGAAGCGCTGCACAACGACGCAGTACAGCCACCAGTTCTCGAACATGTTGGGGAACACCAGCAGCAGCCAGCGCGCATGCGTGGCCTCGAACAGCACCACGCCGAGGACGCGGTCGGCGAAGAGGACGAGCGCCGGGATCCGCGCCCAGGCGCTCGCCCACCCCAGCGCCACGATCAGCTCGAGCGACAGGTAGTAGGTGTCCAGCCCCTTGTCCAGCTCGGAATAGTGGGAGCCGAATCCCCCCAGGCCAATGACCTCGACCAGTACGACGTCGAAGGCGTCGAGGAGCATCGCCGCCAGGCCCCCGGCGAGCGGTGCGCGCAGGATCAGCAGCGGCACCGCGATCCGCAGGCCGATGACGATGAGTTCACCTTCGGTCACGTGGGCTCCCCCCGCCGTCTCGGCGACGCTTCGTGCGAGTATCAGGAGCGGGAGACGATGGGGCAAACCGGCAGCAGCGGAAAGTCGACATAAAACCACTTGCGAACAAGCGTTCTACATGAGATAGTCGTCCCATGCCGCTCGCCAAGGTCCTGTCCTGCGCCGTCGTCGGTCTCGAAGGCGAGATCGTCGAATGCGAGGTCGACGTCTCGCGGCGCGGGCTCAACAGCCTGGCGCTGGTGGGCCTGCCCGATACGGCGGTGAAGGAGGCAAAGGACAGGGTCGAGTCCGCGATCAAGAACAGCGGCTTCCTGTTCCCGAACGGGCGCATCATCATCAACCTGGCGCCGGCGGACCTTCGCAAGGAAGGCCCCACATACGACCTCCCGATCGCCGTTGGCATCATGGTCGCGGGCGGTCGCGTGATCGCCGACGTCGAAGGCTGCGTGTTCCTGGGCGAGCTCTCGCTCGACGGGAGCGTCCGTCACACTCAGGGTGTGCTGCCGGTGGTGTCGCTGGCGCGGGACCGCGGCGTGCGCACCGCGTACGTCCCCGCCATCGACGCGGCGGAGGCCGCGCTCGTGCCGGACATGACGATCTACGCGGTCGACACGATCGCCACCCTCCTGCACCACCTGTCGGGGGAGGAGCCGCTGCAGCCCGTGGTCTCCCGCCGTCCCTGCGCATCGCCTGCAGCCCGCCCGGTGTGGCACGGCGTCGACTTCAGCGAGATCAAGGGACAGGAGCACGTGAAGCGCGCGCTCGAGGTTGCGGCGGCGGGCGGGCACAACGTGATGATGAGCGGGCCGCCGGGAAGCGGGAAGACGCTGCTGGCGCGGGCACTGCCGTCGATCCTGCCTAGCATGACGCCGGACGAGATGCTGGACGTCACGAAGATCTACTCCGTCGCCGGGCTTCTGCCCGCGGATACGCCGCTCATCAGCCAGCGTCCGTTTCGGGCGCCGCACCACACGATCAGCCAGCCGGGACTCGTCGGCGGCGGACGCAATCCGCGTCCCGGCGAGATCACGCTGAGCCATCGCGGCGTGCTGTTCCTCGACGAACTGCCGGAGTTCGGACAGCAGACGCTGGAAGTGATGCGCCAGCCGCTGGAGGACCGCTGCGTCACGATCTCTCGCGCGCAGGGCACCATCACCTACCCGGCCAACTTCATGCTGGTGGGCGCCTGCAACCCCTGCCCATGCGGGTACTCTGGCGATCCCACACGCGAATGTTCCTGCTCCGGATCCACCATCACCCGCTACCAGAAGCGGATCTCGGGGCCGCTGCTCGACCGCATCGATATCTTCGTGGAGGTCCCGCGCGTGGAGTACGAGAAGCTGGCCTCGGAGGCTGGCGGCGAGCCCTCAGCTCAGGTCCGGGAGCGCGTGGAGGACGCGCGCCGCCTGCAGCTCGCACGTCTTGAGGGCAAGCAGCTTCTGTGCAACGCCGAGATGTCGGCGACCGAAGTCCGCGAGCACTGCCAGGCGCGTATGGACGAGCAGGCGCAGTCATTGTTGCGGCTCGCGATGGCGCAGCTCTCGCTCTCCGCGCGCGCATTCCATCGCATCCTCAAGCTCGCCCGGACGATCGCCGACATGGAGCCTTCGGAGATCATCCACGCTCATCACCTGGCGGAGGCGGTGCAGTACCGGCAGCGCGCCTCCGGTTGAGTGAGCCGCGGCGGGGGGTCGTTCGCGTCAGGGCGCAGCCGTGGGTGTTGACGTGAGTACTGCGGGCGGCGTCGGTGTTTGGTATCGAGCCGCGCCGGCAATTGGCGTTACCGAATTCGGATCCGCGATGAGTCCCTCCAGCCGATCGAAGACAATCTTCGTGTACCGGCCGAGCGCCTCCTCGTCATACGCCTCGTCTGCCCTCGCTGAGTCGTTGGACGTCTGGGTTACGAGTACGAAGAATTCTCCGCGGAACGCAAGGATGGAGGTTACCGGTGCTTCTGGAGAGCGGTAGATGAACGCCAGGTCGGCGCCCGTGAGGTCGTAGTTGCGCTCGTTTTTCGTGAGCGCGGCTATGCCGCGGCGGATGTGGTCGAACACCTCGTCGCGCTCGACCGGATCGGAGAGGCGGCCCACGGTAGATTGCAACTGGAGGGATTCGGAGCCGTACCAGGTCGTGAATGAGATACCGTTGTTGTCGGAGCCGGAGTTGAAACTTCCCGCCAGTCCAGGCAGATCCGCGGGCACGTCTTCGGGGCGCAGCACAATCGCGGTCAGCTTGTTGTAGTCGAACGTGTCGGGCGTGGGGGAGCCGTCAGCGGCGGCGCTGGTGGCGCTCCCGCCCTTTTCTTCGCCACCCTTGCATGCCAGCGCCGCCAGTGGAAGCATGGCAATTGCCACCAAGAGTGCTGCTGCGAACCTGAACCTCATTCGCTCCCTCACTTCTAGAAATCGTCCGGACAAAACGGCCGGAACGGCGTCGTAAACATGCGGCCCATACGCTCAACCGCGGCTCCATCGTGCACCACGAGTTGCCCGACCCGTGCAGCGTCGGCGGGATTCGCGAATCCATTGTAGAGGGGGGCAAGCGCGGTCGCATCGGCCTCCAGGTCTGGCGCGGCGTTCGTCCGTTCGGCCGCCATGCGCCCTTTGCCGCACTCGAGGCGCCACGTGCCCGTATTCCAGGGCGCGGCAACATCTGTGACGGCCACGGTCACGGCCAGCCCGGAGGCTTCCGGCCGCGAGGGTCGGCATTCGATCGCCCGCTGTAGGTCCACCAATCGCAGAAGGATGCCGGTCCACGCGCCCGGCGGCTCCTTGACATGCACGGGCTCCTCGAACGCGGCCAGCACCGGCTCGTCCTCGCTCACCACCAGCACGATTTGCGACACCAGGTCGTGAGTCATGAGGTAGTTCAGGAGCGCCGAATAGCCCTCGCCGTCGAGCGCAACCCAGTCGATGACGCGCAGGATCGTCTCACCGAAGGGGCCGCCCGACTGCCGGTGCTGTTGCGTATAGACCGCGTACCCGCGGGGCTGATCGGCGGCGTTCGACCAGATGACGGCGTCATGCTCGCCGCGCAGGTATTCGGTGAAGACGTGATTGCGCCAGCGTTGTTCCGTTCGGACGAGCGCGCCGTTTCGAGGTGCCGTGAACGCTTCGCGTAGGGCCGCCAGTTCCCGCCAGTCGTCGGGCTTGACCCGCCGGAACGAACCGTCTGGCCGTGGCAGCCGCGTGCGCATCGTCTTTGGTCCGAACGCATAGCTCATCATCCGGCCCGCGATCTCCCAGCCGAAGCGGCGGTAGAGGGAGAAGTGCGGCGTATACAGCCCCGACAGCGGCTGCCCCGCGTCCCGCATCTCCGCCAGCGCCGCGCGCAGCAGTGCGCCGACGGCCCCGCCGCGCCGCCGCTCCGGCAGGCTGGCCACGGTCGCAATCCCGCCCATGGGGATGCGGGCGCCGAGCATGTGCTGGTCGAACGGAATAATGGTCGGGCCGGCGACGAGATCGCCCTTGTCGAACGCGCCCAGGCACCACTCACGGTCGTACAGCTGGCGGTAGCGCTCGAGCTGTGAGCCGTCGCGGGCGGAGTTGAACGAGTAGATGGCCGCCTGGAGGTACGCATCGAACTCCGCGTCTTCCTTCAGCCGCCGCACTTCAATCGACATCGCGGGAGATTGTATCAGGCACCTGGCGGGTCGCAGGTGCACCGTGCCCCACCGCGCGCCGCGTGGTTAAATCCGACCGATGAGTAAGCCCGGATTGATCGCGAGCATCCGCGCCGATCTGCTGGCCCACGACCGCATGGCGATCGCGCCCGGCTGGGTGCCGGCCGGCCGCGGCCCCGGCGCATGGTGGTGGCGGTATCGCCGCAATCATCATGCCGCCGGCATCGTGATCCTGTACCGGCTGCGCGAGTGGGCCTTGCGCCACCCGACCGGGTTCCTGCCGGCGATCTGCGAGCGCACGATGGAGATCGTGCACGGCACGCACATCTCGCGGCAGGTCAAGCTCGGCGTGGGCGTGTACTTCCCCCACGGTGATGCGCACATCCACGGAGAATCGACGATCGGCGACTACTGCGTGATCGGCGTACATAGCGGCATCGGACTGCGAGGCAGCTTCTTCAGCGACGATATGGGCACGCGCGGCCCAAACATCGGGGCATACACGCGCGTCGGCACCGGTGTCAAGGTCTTGGGCGCCGTGACCATCGGCGAACGGGCCGTGCTGGGTGCGGGCGCCGTCGTCATCAGCGACGTGCCGGAGGCCGCGACGGTCGTCGGCGTGCCCGCGAAGGTCGTGCGGCAGGGCCCTGTCGGCGACGAATTGCCCGCGGCACTCGAGCGGATGCGGCTGATGATGGAGAGCGCGCAGGCGGGGATCGATGACGCTCAGTGACTTGGTTGTAGGCGCCGCGTTCGTTCTTACGCTCGGCTTCGGCTACGCGGCCTACGCGGGCAACGATGGGATCGCGGCCGCGCTGGCGGGCTGCCTGGCCGTGGCCGGCATCCTGCGGCTGGTTACGATCGTCATCGAGACGTACTGGCCGGATCGCTGAAGCTCACGCGGACGGCAGCGGTCCGGTTAGCGATGCCCGCTGCGAGACCTCGATCCAGTTGCCGTCCGGATCTCGCACGAACGACACCCGCGCCGTGGCGCCCAGCGTCACCGGTGGCCGCCCTTCTTCGCCGCCTCGTTCTATGATCCCACGGTGCTCGGCCTCGACCTCCCAGACCTGCACGGTGAGGTACCGGTACCCCGGGGCGCGCATCGGCTCGGTTCGCATCGCGCCGGCATCCTGCTCGATGATGAGCACGGAGTCGCCGCAACGGAACCTGCCGTCCCCGGCCTGTTCCATCTGCATCGCTTCTCCATAGAACCGGGCGTGCGCCGCCGCGTCGCGCGCAGCCATCCGCACACCGATCCCGGTGACGCCGTGCTCGCCGGGCGGCAGCAGGACGATGCGATTGCCGTCCGGATCGACGAGTGGGGTCGCCCGGCCGATGCCGACTCGGGCGATGAGAAGCTCGCGATAGCCGCTGGGCGGGGCGTCATTGAGAGGGTCGCGCGCCGCATTGAGCTTCAGGACGCTCCCGTTCATCTCATGCCGGTGCTGACGCACGCCGCCGCCAAGCGGCAGTGTCTCGCTGAATGGCAGGCCGACCTCCTGCTGCCAGAACTCCATCATCGCATGCTCGTTGGTGGTGAAGAGGCCGACGTCGAGGTGCGGCTTGGCCAGCCGCATCAGAGCGACCCCGCTGCGCGGCGATGCCCGTCGAGCTGGCGGCTGACGGAGATGATGCCGCGAACCGACTCCATCTTCGCCATCAGCCGGCTGAGCTGCTCGACGCCGGTGGTCTCGAGCGTGATGTAGACGTGAGTGGTGCGGTCGTCGTCGTGCTCGGTGCGCACGCCCATCATGTTCACCTTCTCGTCGGATGCCAGCGTCGAGAGGTCGCGCAGCAGTCCCACGCGGTCCCACGCCTCGATGTGCACTGCCACGGGGTACATCGCGGCGCCCTGCCGGCCCCACTCCACGTCCACCAGGCGTTCCTGTTCGTCCTCGTGGAGGATGTTGAAGCAGTCCCGCCGGTGGACGCTGACGCCCCGGCTGCGGGTGACGTAGCCGATGATCTTGTCGCCCGGCACCGGGTTGCAGCAGCGCGCGATCTGCGTGAGCAGGTCGCCGGTCCCCAGCACCTGCACGCTGTGCGTCTGCACGGGCGGCGCCGGCCCTTCGAATGCCGGCAGCGCGGGCTCTTCATCCTTGTGGATGATCGGTGCCAGGCGCGTCGCGAAGTGCGCGGTGCTGACGCCACCGTATCCGACCGCCGCCAGGAAATCGTCGAGCGACTCGTACTTGAAGATCGTCAGGATCTCTTCGCCATGCTCGGAAAGCGACAGGTTGAGCCGCCGCAGCTCCTTGTCGATGATCTCCCGTCCGCGCTCGATGTTCTCGGCGCGTTCCTGCTTCTTGAACCACTGGCGGATCTTCTCCCGCGTGTGGCCGGTCTTCACGTAGCCGAGGTTGGAGTTCAG
>JACRBR010000075.1 GCA_016213125.1 Chloroflexota bacterium
GCTTACAGTGGAGGCCCGCCGCGACAAAACATCCTCGCGCGGTTCCTGGCGCCCGGAGATGCCGCCGATCCGGTGTCGGAACAGATCCTGATCGCGCAGGCTGACCCCTACTCGAACCACAACGGCGGCGGACTGGAGTTCGGGCCGGACGGATACCTGTATCTCGGCATCGGCGACGGCGGCTCGGGCGGCGACCCGCACGACAACGGCCAGAATACGGGCACCCTCCTGGGCAAGGTCCTGCGTATCGACGTCTCCGGCGAGACCTATGCCTCGCCACCGGACAACCCCTTCGCCAGAGGAGGCGGGCGGCCCGAGATCTTCGCGTACGGCTTCCGGAACCCCTGGCGCATCACGTTCGATCGCGAGACGGGCGACCTGTGGGCGGGTGACGTCGGCCAGGGGGACCGCGAGGAGATCGACCTGGTGACGCTGGGCGGCAACTATGGCTGGAGCATCGTCGAGGGAGACCGGTGCTTCAAGCCGAGGAACGGATGCGATACGACGGGCCTGACACCACCGCGCATCGTGTACGAGACGCATGCGGACGGGCGCTGCGCGGTCACCGGCGGATACGTCTACCGCGGCGATGCGATGCCGGAGCTGCGAGGCTGGTACGTTTACGGGGACTACTGCTCGGGCACGGTATGGGCGCTCAACAGCGAAGATCCTGCTGCGCAGCCGATACGCCTGTCCGAGACGGGGAAGAGCATCCCGTCCTTCGCGGAAGATGCCGCCGGAGAGCTGTACCTGGTGACGTTCAACAACGAGATCGCGAAGCTGGTGCACCGGTAGGGCCGCGCGGTCATGTGGCGTGCCGGAAGCTGGACTGTTACAATTCGCCACGTTCACGCGCGACAGACGCCGAGGTGGCGGAACGGCAGACGCGCTACGTTCAGGGCGTAGTGTCCGCAAGGGCGTGCGGGTTCAAATCCCGCCCTCGGCACCATTCACAACCGCATACGTGATGCGCATCACGCGCTTGTAGCTCAGTGGATAGAGCGCTACCCTGCGGAGGTAGAGGCCGTGGGTTCGAGTCCCGCCAAGCGCGCCACTCTCTTTCACAGCCCGCCGCGGCAGCCAGCAATGTGAAGGAACCCGGCAGCGTAGCTCAGGGGTTAGAGCAACCGGCTCATAATCGGTAGGTCGTTGGTTCGAATCCAACCGCTGCTACCAGCCAAACAACGAAGCGGCCCTCGTGGCCGCTTTTTCGCGCCCCGAGCCGCTCAGGCAGCCCGCAGGTCGGCGGGAATCTGCGGCCGGCCCACCAACGCCGCGAACCGCTCGGCGTAGACCTCGGCGACGGCGTCCCAGGTCCACTGCCGCAGCGTGTAGCGGGCGAAGTCCTCGCCAAGAGCGTGGCGCTGGACGGCCGGCAGTCCCATCACCTGGCTCAGTGTGTGGACGAAGGCGCGCTCGTCTGGCTCTACCACGAACGCGTTGCGTTCATGGGCCAGCACCGGGCTGTCCGCCTCTCCGCAGGTCACAACCGGGACGCCGCCCATCGCCAGCGCCAACGCCAGGTCCGTTGGCGAGGCGCCGTCCAGGCCGCCGATCCCAGACGGCACGACGAAGGCGTCGACGCAACGCGCCACCGCGGCGATGGTGTCGCCATCGAGGCGACCCTGGTAGACGCGGAAGTCCGTCTCCATGCCGCGGGCGCCGAACAGCAGCCGCGCGTATCGCCGGCTGGGGGCCCCAAACACCAGGCACAGCGGGCCGCCGTCGACAAGCGGCATGATGGCGTCGCGAAACCAGCGCAGGTCGCGGCGGTCCGCCGGCCAGGGCACGCCGATGACGAGGCGTCCCGGCCGGACGCCCTTCAATGCGCGAGTGACGGCCGCCATGCGATCTTTCCGCGGCCACGGCAGCGGTTGCGCCGCCGGCGGCACCACGGTCACGTCCAGCCTGGGCGCCCGGGTGCGGAGGGCAGCGGCAACGGCCGGCTCCGTGACAAAGGCGAGGTCCAACTGCGGCAGCACGGCGGCCGTCCGAGGCCATCCGCGCGTAACCCGCACATCTCCCGAGGTCAGCGAGACCGTCGCGGGCAGCCCCTTCTTCGCGCGCATCCAACGCCCGACTGTGGCATGCCGCGCATCGAGAATGTGCACCAGCTCCGCGTCGTGCGCCCGGACTTCGCGCAGTGTGCGCATCAGCACGCCCGGCGCGGACCATGGCGCTTGGCTGGTCTCGACCAGCCGCAGGTCGGCACGCTGCCGAAGCGCCTCCAGCATGCCAGCTCCGGCCATGCCCAGGGGATCGCGGTAGCAGCCCACGGCGACAACGCGCGGGTGATCGGCCGGGCGAAACAGCGGCACCGGTTTGCTCATCGGGCTGAGTATCGGGCTGTGGTGTCAGTGAGGAACAGTAGGTGAATCCCCGAAGGCCCCGCCACGGCGCATGGAAAACGACCGGCGCGCCGGAGAGCCGAGCTATCGGGTCGAAGAGCGGAAGTGGTCCTGCACAATGGCGGCGGCGGCGGCCCGCGCATAGCCCTGCGTGAGCTGGCGCTGCAGCTCGTCGACGCTGGTCCAGATGCGGCGCTGGCCCAGCGGGCGATGATACACACCCTCCACCTCCCGTACCGCCACGCCGCTCGCGTCAAGCTCGTAGCGGATAGACCGGCCGGAGGGGCGCAGGCAGAACATGGCCCGCGGCTGCACACCGCCAAGTTCGCACTCAACGCTGCAGTTCACGTCCTGGGCCTTCGCGAAGTCCGCGACCTCGGCAAACGCCGGCTGTATGACGGTCTGGATCATCCTGCGAAACACCTGGGCCATGGGCGTGCGCACACCGATCGTGCCACGACGGAGGTCGTACGTCTGGCGCGCATGCAGGATGCGGGCTTTCCAGTCCTCGGCCACGGGGCCACCCCTACCCTTCTGGATCATCATCGGCATGCCGCGCCAATCTTGGACTCGGCCATGAACTCCCCGGACTCGCCCCTCAGGCCGACCGGTCCGCCTCTGCGCCGGCGGGCGCGTCCTGCCCCCATCCGGTCGTCAGCAGCGTGGCGATGTCAGCGGCATCCTCCGGGTAGGTCAGGAGGGTCGGCAGCCACCGGACACCGTTGCACCCCGCCGCCGTCATCCGCTCCAGGATCCGGTCCCGTGCCTGTTCGGCCGACTCGGCGTTCTGATGCGTGAGCAGCACTGCAACCCGGCCTGGCGCGATGATACCGCCGAGATCCGTGCTCCGTATGGCCTGCGGGACGGTGGATCCGGCCTCCTCCAACTGACGCAGCGGCTTGCCCGCCGGAGCCTCGACCTCGCCCTCCAGCAGGAGCAGGGCAAATGGCGTGCTGTAGCGGGTCGAGCGATTGACTTCGTCCAAGACGCGCAGCCAGAAGTACCAGGCAACATGAAGGCCCGTGCCGCTGTCGATGAGGATCCACATCTGCTCCATCTGGGGAATTGTCGGCGGTAGATTCGGGCCAGTGCAGGGCGGAACGGTATCCCAGCCTCGTTATGTCCTTGCGGACCGATTCGGCGGTGGAATTGCCCGACTCCGGTAGATTCCCTAAGCTCTCCCCGATGGAGTTCACACCGATCAAGGGCAGGCGCGTGCCTCTCCCGCCCGGCCACGTGGCGGCGAAGCTGCCACCCGAGCTCTGGCAGCCGTACAAGCGCCTCCACGCGCAATACCAGGCCTACCTCTCGGGCATGCCGATGCTTGCCGAGCGCGACTTCGACGGGAAGCGCTCCGTGAAGATGACGCCGAAGCAGCTCCGGGCGCTGAACGCCGCCTTCGGGGCGCTCTTCGAATCGGGAACCGGGGACGCGGGCACAGTCTTTGAAGCACAGGAGGACGCCCGGACCCGGCTGTTCAAGCGCCTTCAGTACCTTTCCTAGCACGAAACTGTCCGAATCCAGGCTTATGTCTAATAAGGACGTCGCCTGTAAGATTGGTGGTGCGATACACTGCGCCCATTAACTCGGATCCCCGCCGTCGCCGGGAGCAGTTACCCCCAGGGGGACGGTTCCATGCCTGAAACAGTGCCGGGCAAAGTCCTCGCAGCCTTGAAGGGGCGCAAATTCACCGCGCTCAGCAAGCTGTTCGCGCCCAAGTGCGACTTCCAGGCCTGGACCCCAAGCGGCCGCTGGATCGCGGAGGACGCGGCCACCATCGCCAAGATCGCGGAAGTCTGGTTCTCGCCCGGGGCAGGTAACTGCACGGTTATGTGGAGTACAGAGACCTCCTCGGCCAAGGCCGCTACCCTCGAGTACGAGATCTGCTGGAAGGCCCCGCCCGACGACTCCCCCCGGATCCTCCGCGATGCCTGGGTCATGACTCTGAAGGAAGGCAAGATCGCCGCCGTGCGCATCTACAGCCCCGGACTTCACATCGAGTTCCCTGAGGTCGACCTGGAAAAGCAGCGCCGCCAGAAGGGCCTAAGCGGGGTGAAGATGTCGAATTCGCCGAAGGTCATCACCTCGAAGGCGTCGTAGCCCGTCAGCCCGTCGGCTGTTCAGCGTGAGCCGCGACACGCGCGTGTCAGCCTGTGGACACGCGCGTGTCAGCCTGTGGCTCGGCGGCACCCGCCTTATACGCGGGATGACGCTTCGTTGTAAAGCGCGCTCAGCCGCTCCGTGGGCTCCTCGTTCAGGTCGTCCTTGAGAAGCTGGCGAAAGCGGCGGTAGTGCCGGACCGCGGACGCGCCATCGTTCATGGCGACATGCGCGCGCATGATGCCGTAGGCGGCGGCCTCGCTGTATGTATCCACCGCCTCCAACGCCCGGAACAGCTGCAGCGCCTCCTCGAAGCGGCCCTCGCGCAGGCGGCGCGCGCCAAGCTCGTTCAGCGCCTCGATGTAGCGGTCCTCCAACTCGCGGCGCAACGGCTCCGCCCACTCGCTATACGTGGACGCGAGGAACGGACCCTTGTACAGGGCCACGGCTTCCTCCAGCTTCGCCGCTCGATCGTCATCGCTCTTCGCGACGTCCGCCTCGAGCATGGCCTTGTTGAAGCCATCGACGTCTGTGGTGTGGACGCCCCTGGGGTTGACGGCATAGGCGCCGTTGTTGTCGCGGACGACGCACTCGTGGAAGAGGGCGCGGCGCAGGCGATACAGGCTGGAGTGGAAGTTGCTGTTGCACTTCGATTCGGGCAGATCGGGCCAGAGCGCGGCGAAGATCTCCTCTTTGCTGACAGGCTCCTGGCGATGCAGCAGGTAGAAGAACATCTCCTTGCTCTTCTCGCTGCGCCACTCCAGGTCCGAGACCTGCCGCTCCGCTACGAGCACGCTGCCGCGCCCGAAGGCGAACGCGCGCACCGCGGGCACCATGTCGGGGGCCGGCGCATCTGCCTTGCGACCGGAGGCGCGTTTCGGGCGGACCTCCTCGGTGATGGCGGCGATCAATGGCTCGGCGGTGTGGCGGACCAGCGCGTAGTCCAGCATCTCCTTCGCGCCGGTAGCGTAGGGCCGCAGGAAGCGCCGATAGCCGAGCTCGTCGCAGATACGGGCAGCGCGATCAAGCTCCGCCATTGCGCGCCGAGGCTGATGCGAGTCGTAGAGCGCGCGCGAGCGGAGAAACGCCGCTACGGCCATCTGGTGCCGGTTGTTCGCCGACTCGAAATGCTTCCACGCGTTGTCGAGCGCGCGCAGGGCCCCAGCCGCATCGCCGCGGGCGAGTGCGAGCTGGCCTTCCGCGAGCTGGTGCTGGGCGACGCGGGCGGGGGGCTCGCCGGGCTTCGGGGCCGCCTGCTTCAGGAGCTGCGCGGCCTCCTCACCCTGCCCCATCCCGAGCCGCGTGAGCGCCAGCCCCTCCGCCACTTCAGTCGTCAGGTACGGGATCTGCAGGCCATCGACGAGCGGGCGCACCTCGTCGTACGCGGCCAGCGACTCCTCGAAGCGGCCCATACAGCGGTAGGTCTCCGCCATGCCGGCGATGATGGCCGCCTCGGCGAAGGTGTTGCCGGCGCCGCGCACGAGGCGCAGGCCGCGCTCGTACACCTGCAGCGACTGGTCGAACTCACCCAGTTCGTAGTACACCATGCCGGTGTTGTTCAGGGTCAGGCCCAGGTCGAAGGTGTTGCCTGCGCGCTCGAAGGCGGACTGCGCGCGCTGAAGCGCTCCCAGCGCCTGCAGCGACTCGCCGCGCGTCGAGTAGCACTGGGCCAGCGTCCCGCAGGTGTTGCCGATGCCGCGCAGATCGCCCACCTGCTCGAACAAGCGGCGTGCCTCCTCCAGTTCGTCGATGGCGGCGTCGAAGTCGCCGGCCAGCGTGTGGGTTACGCCGATGTTGCGCAGCGCGTCGGCCAGCAGCGCGTCATCGGCGTCCGAGGCGGACTCGATCAGGCCGCGCGCCTCATTGAAGGTGGCGAGCGCCTCGTCGTTGTATCCCTTGAAGCGCTGCGTCTCACCGCGCACGAAGAGCGCCTCGACGATGCCGGGCGCATCCTCGATGTTCCGGAGCATCCGGAGCGCCTCTTCGACAAGGCGCAACGCCTCGTCGAACTCCTCCAGCTTCATCGACGCCCGGGCGCGCCATACCAGGAGCGTGGGGCGCACGGCGGCGGCATCGTGCGGGAGACGATCGATCCACTCCGCCAGACCGCGGGCCTGGCCCTGCTGGATGAGCCTGGGGGCGATCTCGTCCAGCACCTCCGCCGCCTGCGTCCACTCCTCGAGCTCGAAGAGCAGCTCGACAGCTTCGTTCAGCATGCCGAAGCGCGAGAGCGTGTCGGCGGATTCGCGCCCGGCCGCGGCGAAGGCGTCCGGCTCGTCGGCGCGGAACTGCTGCATCAACAGCGAGCGCAGCAGCGGGTGGCAACGGTACATCGGAGGCTCATCGGCGTGCTGGGTCACGAACAGCACGCGCGCGGAGGCCTCGCGCAGCAGGCGCTCGCTATCGCGACGGCCGGTGACATCGTTGCAGAGCGCGGGCGTCCATACCGGCAGGAGGGAGACCTCACGCAGGAAGGCGCGCAGGTCATCCGGCACCGTGAGCAACGCTTCGCCGCGGACGTAATCCGCCAGCGACATGCCGACGTTCGGCCCAGCGATGCTTCCCGCGCCCCCGGCGGCCGCTTCGCCCTCCACCTCCGCTCGACGGGGTACCGGTTCGGAGCCGGCGCCCAGGATCAGCGCGGCGGCCCAGCCTTCGGTCCGCTCGAATAGCGTCTCAGCCTCATCCTCGGAGACGGCGCGTCCCAGCGAGCCGAGCAGCTCGCGTACCTCACGCGGAGTGAAGGCGAGGTCGGCCGCGCCCAACGACGTCACCTCGCGGCGGGCCATCAACCGGGCGAGCGAGGGGACGGGCGGCCGGGTGCGCGAGGTCATGACGATGTGCAGGTTCTCGGGCGCGCGCTCCAGCATGTAGCCGAGCGTCTCCATGATGGCGGCGTCCGACTCGACCAGGTGCACGTCATCGAGCAGGAGGACGGTGTAGTCGTCCTGGTCGGCGATGGTGTTGACGATGACGGCGGAGATGGTGCGCGGCTGCCAGAAGCGCTCGTCACCCAGCTCGACCTCGGTATTGAAGCGCAGCCGGAGCGCGGCGGCGAGGGAGCGGGCGAAGGCCGGCAGGTCGGCGTCCCAGGCGTCGAGGGCGACCCAGACCGGCGCGAAGTCGGTGGTTTCGAGCCAGTCGACGCAGAGGGTGGTCTTGCCGTAGCCGGCCGGGGCGGCGATGAGGGTACCCTTCACCCCGACGGCCATGTCGAGCAGGGCGTTCAGGCGGGGACGGCGGACGACATCGGGCCGGCGTCGGGGCACGGCGAACTTCGACGTCGCAACGCCCTCGATGTTGCGCGGTCTGCGATCGCCCCCCATTACGTGGGGGATTATAGGGTAGTTCTCGGTCGTCAGTCGTCAGTGCGGCCGGAAACCTTGCCGGTCCGCCTCTCGCTCAAGAGGCGGTCACCCAGCGCGCCAGGGTGACGGTTAGGAGAGCCTCGACGCGCAACTCGAGGTCGACGCCGCGGGCGCCGGCGCTGACGTGGATCTTCTCGAGCGAACGCGCCGACTCATCGAGGAAGACGTCGAAGCGGGCGGGCTGCTTCAGCCCGAGGGCGGAGATGCCACCGACCTGCATGCCGGTGAGGTCCTCGGCCTCGCGCTGCTTCGCCATCCGCAGCTTCTTCTCGCCGAGGCTGGTGGCGAGCGACTTGAGGTCGACCTCCGCCTCGACGGGGACCATCACGAGCATCGGCCTGGCGCGAGGATTGGCGTCGCGGAGGACAACCAGGGTCTTGTAGACGCGGGCCGGATCGGCGCCGATGAGCGCGGCGGCCTCGGCGCCGGGGTGGAAGGCGCCGGAGTCGTCGTAGATCTTCGGGACGTAGGGGATGTGCCGCGCGTCGAGGACGCGCATGGCGTGGGTCTTGTCCATCGCGGCCATCGTACGGGATGCTCGGCACCATGAAAAAACGCGGGCTGGCGCCCGCGTTATCAGAAGCATGTTGAGAGGCAGTTGTGCTTACGCCGGGACGTCGGCGGCTTCGTCGCCTTCGTCGGCGGCGGCTTCGCCGTCGAGGTCGATGTTCTGCCCGGCGCGGGTGAGCAGCAGCGGGCGCTTGCGGTTGCGGATCGTATCGCCGCTGACGA
>JACRBR010000076.1 GCA_016213125.1 Chloroflexota bacterium
CGCCGCGCCCTGGCCCGCGCCGCCCGGACCGAGGCCCGGCGCTCGGCGCGCGACGCCCTCCGCGGCCTCTTCATCGAATCGCTCCCGCTGGACGGCGCGCGCCGCCTCGAATGGACCATCTGGGTCGCCTTCATCGGGTCCGCCGTCGCCGAACCCGGGTTCGCCAGCGAGCAGGAGCGCCGCTACATCGGCTGGCGGGATCACATCCTCGCCCTGCTCCAACGCGCACGGGCTGAAGGCGCCCTGCGCCCGAACGTCGATCTCCCCGCCGCCGCCGACCGCCTCGCCGCCACCCTCGATGGCGCCGGCATCCGCGCCCTCTTCGACCCGAAGGGCATGAGCCCCCGCCGTCTGCGCGCCGTCATGGAGGCAGCGCTCGGCGAGATCCTGCGCGACACGCCCGCGACCACAATCCGCTAGACCGGCCACGCTCGCCGAGGCAGCCACCCCCTCCCGCAACCGGCGGGACCTTCAGGGGTCAGAGGTCCCCCCGCCGGGGCCGAATGGCACTGCCCGCCCGCCCTTCGATTCCATATGTTTCGACACATGGACGCATCACCCCTCCCCGACTCCATCACCAACCTGCTCGTCACTCTCGGCGACAGCCAGCGTCAGCGCGTGCTCCGCGCCTTCCTCGATGCCCGGACGTGGGAGCTGCCCGCCACCGCCATCGCCGCACGATGCGCCCCTCTCTCCCGGCCCGCCGTCTCGCATCACCTCGCCATGATGCGCCGCACGAAGGTCCTCACCGCGCGGCGCGACGGCAAGCACATCTACTACACCATCAACCGCAACTACATCGAGACCGCACTCCACTCGTTTCTCGCGTTTCTCGACACCTGCTGCACGCCCGCGGACGAATGTACACCCGCGGACAGACACGCGGCCGTCGCAGCCGGAACGGAGGCAGCGCGATGACATCCGAAACACCCGTCATGGCCCCGGTCCCGGCCGAGGACCGCTACCGCAGCCAGATCGCCTGGGACGACGCGAAGTGGGTGACCCACTGCATCAACTGCTCGCCCGGCAACTGCCCGTTCCGCGCCTACATCAAGGACGGCCGCGTCCTGCGCGAGGAACAGTCCGGCACCCTGCCCCCCATCGAGCCCGGCGTCCCCGACATGAACCCCATGGGCTGCCAGAAGGGCGCCGCCTGGAGCCGCACCCTCGACGCGCCCACCCGCATCCCTTATCCCATGCGGCGCAAAGGCGCGCGGGGCGGCGGCGATTGGGAGCGCATCTCCTGGGACGACGCGCTCACCCAGATCGCCGACACCATGATCGACACCATCCAGCAGTCCGGCCCCGAAGCCATCGTCCAGGCGGGCACTGCCGGTGAGGGCGGCCTCACCGCCGGCTTCCTCTTCGAGAAGCTGATGAACCGCATCGGCGGCACCACCACCGACACCAACGGCGACATCGGAGACTTCAGCGTCGGCACCTACCTCACCTTCGGCCAGGCCGCCTCCGCCAGCAGCTTCGACGACTGGTTCCACAGCGACCTCCTGCTCATCTGGCACCGCAACCCCGTCTACACCGCCATCCCCCACTACCACTACATCGCCGAAGCCCGCTACCGCGGCGCCGACGTCGTCACCATCGCCCCCGACTACAGCCCCTCCGCCATGCACGCCGACTACTACACCGGCGTCCGCCCCGGCGCCGACGCCGCGCTCGCCCTGTCCATGGCCCGCGTCGTCATCGATGAAGGCCTCATGGACGAGGCGTTCGTGCGATCGCAGACCGACCTCCCGCTCCTCGTCCGCGGCGACACCGGCCGCTTCCTACGCGGCGCCGATGTCGAAGAAGGCGGCCGCGCCGACCAGTTCTACGTCTGGTCCCGGTCCGAAGGCGCCATCGCCCCCGCCTCGCGCGAGATCCTCGAAGGGAATCCGGATGCAGCCCTCGAAGGCGCTTTCACGGCCACCATCGCCGGCGGCGCGCGCGTCGAGGTGCGTCCCGTGTTCGACCTCCTGCGCGAGCGCCTCGCCGCCTACGCGCCCGAAGACGCCTCAGCGATATGCCGCGTCCACCCCGACACCATCCGCCTGCTCGCCCGGAAAGTCGCCGCCGGACGGACCTCCGTCCTCCTCGGCTTCAACTCCGCCAAGTACTACCACGGCGACCTCATGGAACGCGCGTTGTGCCTGCTCCTCGCCCTCACCGGCAACTGGGGCAAGAAGGGCACCGGCATCGGCGTCGCCGTCACCGGCATGTTCGATGGCGCCTTCCTCTTCCCCATGAAGCCCGTCCCCGGCCGCGAGGTCTTCCGCGGCATCCTGGGCATGCGCGCCAACGTCATCAAGGGCATGAAAGACAACGATCCCGGCCTTACCGATGCTGCGGCCGCCATCCAGTTACAGCAAGGCGGCGCCGGCAACGGACACGCCGCCGTCCCCGCCTTCCTCTGGTATCACCACACCGCCATGGCCGAGCGCTGGGCCCACGACGAGTGGTCCGACCAGAGCATGCGGAAGCCGATGGCCGAGTACATCGACGAGGCCGTCGATAAGGGCTGGTGGCGCGGCCTCAACCGCCCCCTACAGTCGCACCACCCCCGCGTCATGTTCGAGATCGGCTCGAACTGGGCCCGCCGGATGCGCGGGGGACGCGCCGCCTACGCCCCCATCCTCGATGGCCTCGACCTGCTCGTCTGCATGGACTGGCGCGTCTCCGGCAGCGCCCTCCAGGCCGATATTCTGCTCCCCGCCGCCGCCCCCTACGAGAAGCCCGGCTTCGCCCAGCCCTCCCCACAGACGCTCAACCTCACCTTCTCCGACGCGTGCGTCGCCCCAGCGGGAGAGGCGCGCCCCGAGTGGGAGGTGTTCGTCGATCTCGCCCGCAAGATCGAGGAGCGCGCGAAGGCCCGCGGCTTCACCGAGTACACCGACGGCCGCGGCACAGCCCACCGCCTCGACGATCTCGGCGCGTACTTCACCGCCAACGGCGCCTTCGAGACAACCGAGCGTGTCCTCGAGGAGATGGTGCTCGACACTGTCGAGTCCGGCACCCTGCCTCCCGGCACCACCATCGACACCTTCCGCGAGCAGGGACACCTGCGCTTCGCCGACTGGGGCATCACGCCGTTCGCCGCCGTCCAGGCCGCCGATCTCCGCGCCGACGAGACGCACGCGCCGCTGCGCCATCACGTCGAGCACGGCCTGCCCTACCCCACGCTCACCCGCCGCGCCCAGTTCTACATCGACCATCCCTGGTTCATCGACGCGGGCGAGGCGCTGCCCGTCCACAAGGAGAACCCGCCCATGGGCGGCGACTATCCCCTCGTGCTCACCAGCGGCCACTCACGATGGAGCATCCACTCCATGAACCAGTCCGATCGCGCCATGCTCGGCACCCATCGCGGCGAGCCCGTCGTTCTGCTCAACGTCGCCGACGCCGCCGCGCGCGGCATCGCGGACGGCGCATCCGTGCGCGTGCACAACGATGTCGCGTCATTCGTCGTGAGCGCGAAGGTCTCCAGCGGTGTCCGCCCCGGCCAGGCCATCAGCTACAACGGTTGGGAGCCCTACCAGTACGCCGACTGGAAACACGCGGCCGAGGTCGAGCCCGGCATGGTGAAGTGGCTGCACTTCGCCGGCGGCGAAGGCCACCTCCGCTACTGGACCACCCAGTGGCAGCCCGCCCCCATCGACCGCGCCTTCCGCGTGGATGTCGAACCCATGACACCGTAAAGCCTCAGGGTCGTAGCCTCAGACAGCGTTCGCCGGCGTCAAGACGCACACATCACTGCGCGAAGCGCCCGTTCCGACCTCCGACCTCCCGCCTCCGACCTCCCGCCTCTCACCTTCTCACCGCTTACGCCGTGCCGCCTTCTTGGTCGCCTTCTTCGCGGGCGCCGGCGCCGCTGCCTTGACCGCCGCCGCGCGGCCCTTCGGCGCGTCCTCCAGGATGAACGTCACCAGCATGTTCACCCGGTATCCCGTGATCTTCCCGCCCTCCACCGCCACCTGCTGCTCCTTCACCCACGCGCCCGTGACGTTCCGCAACGTCTCGTTCGCGCGCCGGATCCCCTGCCGGATCGCGTCCTCAAAGCTTCGTGCGGACTGGGATGTGATCTCCGTTACTCGTGCCACCGACATCGCATGCCTCCAGTGCTTGCAGACCGCGCGCCGCGCGGGTTCTCGGGAGCCGATCGTACCACCCCCGTCAACCCCCGGTCACGGTTCATGTGGCAGCTTGATCATTGCGAATCCGTCAACGCCGCGGTGTGATCCCTGGCGCTTATCCCGTAGGCTAAGTCTGCGTCGCCCGGTTCCAGACGCATCTGGAGTACGCCCGTGTCCGAAGATTCAGCCCGGTTCCGTCTGCTGGCCGCCTTCCGGCCTGCGCTCGTCGCCGTCGCCGCCGTGCTCATCGTGGCCGCCGCTACCGGCCCCCGCGCGCCCCACGTTTCGGCTGCAACCTACGACTTCACCCCCGTCGGCCAAATCGCCGCCGATACCGTCGCCACCTACAACCTGCCCGGCGCCTCCCTCATCCTCGCCGATGAGAACGGCATCCTCTACGAGCAGGCCTACGGCTCCTACACCTCCGCGACCATCGTCCCCATAGCCTCCGGCAGCAAGTGGTACGCCGGCGCCACCATCATGACTCTCATCGACGACGGTCTCGTCGATCTCGATGCGCCCATCTCCACCTACCTCAGCTCATGGACCGGCGTGAAGGGCGCCATCACCATGCGCCAGCTCTTCTCCCACACGTCCGGCATGGCCGACGATCACCCCTGTATCGGCGACCACTCGATGACGCTCGCCCAGTGCGTCGACCAGATCTACCTCCAACCCCTCGCCGCCCTGCCTGGCACTGTCATGGACTACGGCCCCGTGTCCATGCAGGTCGGCGCCCGCATCGCCGAGGTCGTCACGGGCCAGTCCTGGAACCAGCTCTTCGCCGAGCGCATCACCACGCCTCTCGGCATGACCTCCACCTTCATCGCCGAGCCCAACCCCCAGGTCGCCGGCGGCGCCCTCTCCACCAGCACCGACTACACCCGCTTCCTCCGCATGCTCCTCCGCGGCGGCGAGCTCGATGGCGTCACCGTGCTCTCCGCGGCCTCCGTTCAGGCCATGCACTTGGATTCTGTCGGCGGCGCACCCAACGTGAACGGCGGCAACAACAAGTACGGCATCGGCAACTGGGTCGATACCGCAGGTCCGCTCGGCAACCCCATCCAGAACGCCAGCTACGGCGCCTTCGGCCTCACCCCCTGGATCAACTGGAACCGTGGCTACACCGGCGTCTTCCTCGTCTACACCCAGCTCGACGGCATGCAGCAGGCCGGCAACCAGATCCAGGCCGCCGCCAACGCCGCTCTCCTCGATACCGACGCTGACGAGGTCGGCGACACCATCGACAACTGCCCTGACCTCGCGAACCCCGATCAGCTCAACGCCGACGGCAACTTCATCGACAACTCACCACCCTACCCGGCCGCCAGCGACGACAGGACGTGGATCATGTCCGATGCCTCCGGCGATGCCTGCGACACCGACGACGACAACGACGGCCGCCTCGACGTCAACGAGATCTCCGGCGGCGCCTGCGTCGTCACCAGCAGCCTCCTCCCCGATACCGATGGCGACCGCTACCTCGACGGCGCCGAGTGCGTCGCCGGCACCGATCCCAACGATCCCGCCAGCAAGCCCACTCCCGCCCAGTGCGCCGCCTACCTCGGCGTCACCACCACCACTGATACTGACGGCGACCTCATCCGTGACTACATCGAGGTCTGCAACTACAACAGCAACCCCAACAGCGTCGACTCCGACGGCGATCAGCTCACGGGTGGCGCGCGCGACGACTGTGAGGCCGCCTCCTTCAACGGCGACCGCGTTGTGAACTCCGGCGATCAGCTCCTCCTCGTCCAGGAGATCCTGCGCGAGCCCGACCAGTCCCTCCGTCTGCCCAACTTCGATATCAACAAGGACGGCGTCGTCAACTCCGGCGACCAGCTCCTCCGCACCCAGATCTTCCTCACGCCCCCCGGCTGCCCCTGATCCACGCTTGCCGAAGCCGTTCCCAACACGCGCCCCCGCGATCTGCTATGCTGCAGGCACCTTCCTCGTAGCAGTCTCCTGTTCGCCGCGGTTATTCCGACGCACTCGACGACTTCATCGACTCGAGGTGCTCGGGCGTTGTGCCCGCGCAGGAATATCGCGTAGAAACGTCGTGGTTCGCCGGGCAACACTACCCGCCCGATTAGCGTGTACACCCCCGACGATAGGAGACTCATCATGGCAACCGGACAGATCAAGCGGCTCGCGCGCGACCGAGGCTTCGGCTTCATTCGGCCCGACGGCGATTCGGAAGACATCTTCTTCCACACCTCGGCAGTGCAGGGCGGCATCTTCGACTCCCTGCAAGAAGGGCAGACCGTCGAGTTCGAGAAGGGCGCGGACGACCGCGACCCCCGAAAGACCCGCGCCCTCAACGTCCGCGTCGCGGGCTAGGTCAGCCGCCGAAACACACGGTGACCGATCGGCTTCGGCAAGATCGAAGCATCGAACGAGCGGCGGAAGAACTCTCTTCCGCCGCTCGTCGTTCACGTCAACGGGCACCGGCCACATGTCAAATGAGACGGAGGGCGAATGACGACGGCAAATCGCATCATCTCGATCGAAACCCACAGGGCTCCCCCCGCGTCTCACGAGGTCATCGTTGCCGTCTCTATCGGTGATGAATCGGCGGCAGAAGACCGGCGCTGGACGGTGCGGTCCGTCCTGCAGGCCATGGACCGCGCCGAGCGCTTCTACAGCCAGGCCCCGAACGGGCGCCGCGCGAGAGTGCAACGATACACCTGCGGCGGCTGCCATCACGAGCACATCCGGACGCACACCGGCGACGTGGCCATCCACAACCTGACGAACCTCGCGCATACCAGCGCCTAACTCGCCGGCGTGCTCCACCCGGCCCCCATCTTGAGGTTGTGCGTCGTCAGCGCGCGTCGGTGGAACCAACGTGAGGCGCCGGGTCTGGCGTCACAGGCACTACAGCGTCACCGGCATGCGCACTCGAATCGTCGCGCCCTGGCCCGGCGCGCTCTCCACGTCGAAAACGCCACCGAGGCGCTGTGTTCGTAGGCGCATGTTCCGCAGGCCGCGGTGCGTCTCCGATAGCTCCACCGGGGCTGCGAAACCTACGCCATCGTCACGTATCTCGATGGTTACCGCATCCCGGTTCTCCGATACCCCCAGGGTGACCGTCGAGGCGCCCGAGTGCTTACGGACATTCGCAAGAGCCTCGCGAACAATGTGCAGGACCGCTGCCGCCCGGTCATCTCGCAGGCTTGGAGCGGTCGCGTGGAGCTCGGACTCGACATTCATCATCGTGATGGCACGGAACTCCTCGACCGTCAACGCCAGATCGTGGGCCAGGTTCCCCGAGTACCGCACAGACCGCAGATCAAAGATGTACGCCCTGATGTCCCCCGCCACCGCGCCGAGCTGCTCGATCGACGAGTCAATGCGCTTCCCGGCCTCGACCGGATCGCTGATCAGGTTCGTGAGCGCCAGCTCCAACCCCAGCCCGACGGCGTAAATGCTCTGGATCGTCCCGTCGTGCAGGTCCATGGCGATGCGCTGGCGCTCCCGCTCCGTCTCAAGCTCATTGCGCATCTGGTTCCGCTCCGACAGGTCGCGAATGACGCTGGTGACGTACATCTGCGCGCCGCGGACGAGCGAACTCAGACTGATCTCGACGGGAAACAGGCTGCCGTCTTTGCGGCGTCCCCACAGCTCTAATCCCACACCCATCGGCCGCGTGCCCGGCCTCCTCGCAAAATCCCTGCGATGATGCTCATGGGTCGTGCGAAACTCATCCGGAACCAGAATGTTCACGGGCTGCCCCACGAGTTCCCCACGCTCGTAACCGAACATGGCCTCCGTTTGAGCATTGAGGAACTCAATCACTCCCTCGCGCGACACGATCACCACCGCGTCGGGCAGCGTCTCAACAACGGCGGGGAAGATAATCTCCGGCAGCACGGCGGCTCTGTCCTCGGCGCGCGAATTTTCGGTAGTTATAACTTACTATACTCTCTGGCTGCGGCGTCGCCGTCAAGGCCCGGAGCGGTCTCGCTCCCACCCACCGGAACGAGCGACAGCAGGAAAGCTCCTCGTACAGTCGAAACAGCGAGTGGCCGAAGAACCCATCTTCCGCCACTTTTCGTTCGCTTCATCGAGCAGCCGCCTGAAGCGGTCGCTCCTGCAGGGGCTTCTGCTTACTTCGCCGCGGGCAGCACCACAAGCTGCGCCGTCATGTTCGGCGGGTGTGTCTTGCACACCAGGGTGTACACGCCCGGCGCGCCGGCCGTAAACGTCACCGTCGTCACCTCGCCGCGCTTCACCGTGAACTGCTGGTCGTGCCCCTCCAGCTCCGATTCGTGCTTCGCTCCGTTGATCCCCACGATCTGCAGCGTCACCTGGTCCCCCTCCACCGCGGTGAAGGAAGCCGGCGCCCACGCGTACGATTCCACCTCCCACTTCGGCGGATCGCCCGTCGGATCCTTCAGGACGTAACCGCCGCCCTCCGGCAGCTTCGCCGTCGGCAGCGGCTCCTTCGAGACCTCGGCGGAGCCCTTGTACTCCATCGCCGTCAGGTAGATTGTCTTGGCGCCCCCCGGGACGCCACCGGTGCTCGAGGCCGCGCTGTCATCACCGCAGCTCGCTGACAGCAGCGCCAGCGTCGCGCCTGCCAGTCCCAGCGCCAACGCGGGCACTGCTCGCCGTAACATCCGTCGTGCATGCATGGAATCCTCCCCTGCTCCGTTCTTCGGGATGGACGATCGATCAGACGCCGTGAGTCTGATTCGGACTGGCCGCGCGCCCTCGCCGGCACGGCCAATCACCATCCGCTCATCCTGAGTTTCGGAGCACCGTAGGAGGCGCATGGGGCCAATGTGCCCGCCAACCCGCCGGTCCATTTGACCTGAATAGATCAGACTAAAGTCGATGATGCCTTACGGCACCACGGCGATGTCCGTGCAACCAGGCCTTCAAACTACGTCCCTACAGGTGCTGGCACCTGCCCGCGAGCATCAGTGCGGGCGCGTACAATGTTGAAACGGCTAGAAGCGGGGGACAAAGATGCGCGCACTGGCGATGGTCACGGTATGCGTTGCGCTACTCGCAGCGTGCGGCGGCGACGACGATAACCCCACACCAACCTCGACGGCCGCCCCGCCGGCGACATCCACCGCAATACCCCCGGCGCCATCACCCGCAGCGACCGCGGTCATCTCCTGTCCACCGGTACAGACGACGGGTCTCGCACAACTCCTGGTCAGCTCCGCGCCACAGGGCGGCGAGATCACGTTGGACGACGTGAGCGTCGCCACGTTCCCATGCTTCGACCGCATCACGTTCCAGTGGCAGGAGTCGAACTACCCTGGATTTCAGATCAGGTACGTCACCGGCTGGACTGCCTGCGGCTCGGGAAACCCCGTGACCACTGCGGGATCCGCCCAGATCGCCGTCACGCTCGATCCTGCCGTCGCGCACGACCAGAACGGCAACGTCACCGTGCCAAGCCTCAACCTCGCGCCCGCCTATCCCTCGATCCAGGAAGCGCGCCAGACCTGCGACTTCGAGGGCGAAGTGAGCTGGGTCATCGGCACCGAGCTGCGCTTCTTCACCGTGGACTATCTCGCAGCCCCGACGCGTCTCGTCATCGACGTCTACCACTAGCCGCGCCCGCGTCGCGACATCTCGAGGCTTTTACGAAACCCGAACAGCCTTCTTCCGCTTCGCCGCGGGCGCAGCCCCGTTGAGCTTCGCGACGTCCACCCGCACCGCGCGGTCCACCGGCGTCGGCTGCCACTGGATCGGCCAGTACCGCAGGTGGCCGTAACCTCCCGCCATGTGCAGCCACTTCACCATCCCCGGCTCCACGTCCATCGGCCCCCTCCACTCCCGGAATTGGTACGGCTCCCAGCCGTTGTAGCAGATCACCTGCCCCGGCATCACGGAAGGCGAGAGCTTCACCGCCACCAGGAAGTCGCCCACGTCGTTGTGCACCCGCACCTCCTCCCCGTCCTCGATCCCCCGCGCCGCCGCCTCGCGCGTGTTCATCACCAGGTGCGGCCGTCCCCGGTGCGTCTGCAGCAGCATCCGGTTGGTGATGTTCATGGAGTGCACGCTCCACCGGTTGTGCCCAGACGTCATGACGAACGGGTAGTCGCCGCCCATTTTCGGGTTCTCCTTGTGGACGGGAAACTCCTCGCCCGCCTCCAGGAACCACGGGTGGTCGATGTAGAACTGCGCGCGGCGCGTCAGCGTGGGGTACGGCTGGCCCTTGTCCGTATGGCGCTGCAACGACGTGTAGGGCTTGCCCGGCTCCGCGTCCGTCGCCTGGTTCAGCGTGAATACGTTTTCCCCGGCTCGCGTGAAGTCCGCGTGGCCCTTCTTGCGCATCGTCTTCAGGTTCTCACCCTTCTTCATCATCCCCGCTTCTGCCGTATCCCGCACCCACTCATCCACCAGTTCGTCCGCGCTCTCGATGCCCAGCGTCATCGCCTGGTACAGGTTGTCCAGCCGGTGCGTCCGCCCCGCGCTGTCCGCATACTCGACCAGCCCGCGCGCCTTGGCACCGTCCTCCACCTTCTGCGCCAGCTTCCGGAAGATGTCCCATTCGCTCAGCGACTCGCCCTGCGGCGTCGCCGCGTTGTCCGAGAACTTGAGCTGGAGCATCGCCGCGCTCGCCATGTGGAAGTTCGGCTTCTCGTAGTGCTGTGATGCCGGCAGTACGTAGTCGGAGTAGCGGCCTGTCGTGCTCATCCTCCAGTCGACGCTGACGATGAGCTTGAGCTTGGGCCACAGGTGCTCCAGCAGGTGCGTCCGCCCGCCCCGCTGCCTCCGCAGCATGTTCCCGCCCACTTCGAACAGCACGCGCGGCGGCTTGTCCGGGTCGGGCTTCACCACGCCTTCCCACCAGCCGCTGTCCATGGCTTCGTTCAGGTACTCGTCGAAGCTCCGCCGCATCGTGGGATCGCCCCACTCGGGGTTGTTCCAGCGCTCCCGGTACCCGCAGTGGTGGTACCAGAAGAACGCCGGCGGGACCATGCCCGTCATCCCCAGCCGCGCCGCGTTTACCATCCCGTCGATCGCCGCGATCTCCGGCGAGTCGCTCGTGCCCTGCCCCGCCATCATCTCCACCAGCTGCGCCCGCATCGCCAGCACGCGGCGTGTCTCTTCAAGGCCGGTGCGCTGCTTTTGCGAGAAGATCCCCTGCCCCTCCAGACCGCTGCCGGGCGACCAGCTGCTGATGCCGGAGCCCAGCCGCCCCCAGTTCGACGTCAGTCCCAGCAGCAACAGCATCGCCCGCTGGATCAGGTCGCCGTGATAGTACTTGCACAGGTTCATCCCCATGTAGATCGCCGTCCGCTTGCTCGCCACCTTGCGCGCCAGCGACCGGATCACCTTCGGGTTCACCCCGCACGCCGCCGCGGCCTTCTCAAGCGTGTAATCACGGTTCAGCAGCTCCCGAAGCACCGCGAATCCCGGCGTCACCTCCACCCGCGTTCCATCGCGCAGCAACACCGCGCGGCGCCGCCCGTCCAGCGCCGGCTTCACCTTCCCCCAGCGCAGCGTGGACTTGGGCGCCTTCGCGATGCCCCGCGTCACCGTGTCCCAGGCGTAGAACTGCTCGTCGGACCCGCCATCGACCACGTCCGACTCGCGCAGGAAGCGCTTCGTGTCCATGCGGACCAGCAGCGGCAGGTCCGTCTGCCCTGTGACGAACTGCTCGCTGAACAGCCCCTCCTCGATGATCGTCCGGCACAGCCCCAGCGCCAGCGCCGCGTCCG
>JACRBR010000066.1 GCA_016213125.1 Chloroflexota bacterium
CGTACGCCACGCTCGATCGTGGCTACGCGATCGTCCAGCAAAACGGCTCCATCGTGTCATCGGTCGCGGCGGTCAAATCCGGCGACCCACTCGATATCCGCGTGAAAGATGGGGCATTTCGCGCGCTGGTGGGCGGCCCTATGCCCGCAACGCAACGGCGTTCCAAGCGAGCCGTTTCCGATGCCCAGGCTCCCCTGTTCACGATGCCGGAAGAACGGGCATAGGAGGAAACATGCCACGCGCGGCGAAGCAACAACCCGACGTCGAACCCTTCGAGCAGCTCTATGGCCGTCTCGAGGCGTGCGTCACGCGCCTGGAACAGGGGGGACTCACGCTCGATGACTCCATAGCGCTGTACGAGGAGGGGATGTCGCTCGCCAGAGCCTGCCAGGAGCGATTGGACGGGGCGGAGCAAAAGATCACCAGGCTGCGCGAGACCTTCGCGCCCGCCGTGGCATCGAACGGCGCTCACCTCAACGAAGAGCCAAATGACTACGAATACGTCGCCGAAGAGGACATTCCGCCGGATGAGGCCGCCGACTTCCCATAAGCCCATTGCGGCACGGGACGCCGCCCGGCTACCGTGACCTGAGCGAAGGGAGGCGGGCGTGCTGAGAATCGGGTGGTTTTCTACGGGCCGGGGTGAAGGGTCGCAGAAGTTGCTGCGTGCGGCGGTGGATGCGATTCGAGATCGACGCCTGGACGCCACCATCTCGTTCTTGTTTTCCAACCGCGAGCCCGGCCAGGATCCCGTCACGGACGCATTCTTTGAACAGGTGCGATCCTACGATATACCCCTCCTCACGCTGTCGGACTCCCGTTTCCGGCGCGAGCGCAACGGCGAGCCCGCGAAGGTCGGGCAGCCCCTGCCAGCGTGGCGGACGGAGTTCGATCAACAGGTCGCGTCGTTGATCTCACCGCATCCGCTCGATGTGGGCATGCTCGCCGGCTACATGTTGATCATGACGCCGCCGCTGTTCGAGCGACACCCGATGCTGAACCTTCATCCAGCCGCACCCGGGCAGCCGGAAGGGACATGGCAGGATGTGACGTGGAAGCTCATCGACCAGCGCGTCGACCACGGCGGCGTTCGGATTCACCTGGTTACTGCGGGCCTCGACGAGGGTCCCATCGCGACCTACTGCACGTATCCACTGCGCGGCGGGAGCATCGACCTACTCTGGCGCCAGGCGGAAGATCGCGCGGTTGCCGATATTCGCGCGGCCGACGGCGAGGACTTCCCGCTGTTCCACGAGATGCGCCGGCGAGGCGCCATGCGCGAGCTGCCGCTCGTCGTCGAGACGCTGCGAGCGCTGGGCGATGGGCGCCTGCGCATCGAAGGGGGCAGGATCTTCGCGGGCGAGGTACGCGTCGTCCGGGGGTTCGACCTTACTCCGGAGATCGAGGGTTCGCTCGCGAACGTGACGCCCGTGTAGGCCTGGCCTCCATGGAGAACAGGGCTGTTGCGGATTTCGCAATTGACCCACCGCGGATTTGCCGGGTACATTGACGCCCCATGACGCTCACCACCTGCACCGCGTGCGACTTCTCGCTGGACAAGGCCGACAACTTCTGTCGCCGCTGCGGCGCCCCTGTGGCCCAGGCGAACCTGCCCGCCCGGCGGGAGCCGGCCTCGGTGACCCTCTGGAAGCCACAAGCTTCTCCCGTCGTGAAGGGGGCCGCGGTCATGGCCGCGGGAACGATCGGCCAGTTTGTCATGCGTCGGGCGATCGGCAGCCTCATCGGCGGCGCTGGAAAGAAGCGGCGGCGCTCCGTGTTTCCGGTTCGCCGCAAGGATGACGGCCTTATGGACGAGGCGCAGATCATCACCGAGACGGTGATGCTCCGCCGCGTGCGAATCCGCCGCCAGGCCTAGTCAACGAATCAGGACCGCCCGGGTGGGCAGGACAGCGTAACCCGGTCAACGATGCGCGAGCCGCGGCATCTTCTCTTCTTCGCCGTCGCCCTTGTCGCGTTTGCCGCGGCAGGGCTGGCTCGTGGCACTCCTACCGCCTCCGCCTTCGACTATGTGGAGAATGGCGGCTTCGAACTTGGCACCGATCGCTGGACTCTGATCTCACCGGGTTCGACCTTTGACACCGAAGCAGACGCGGTTGGTCCCAGCGAGGGAGCGGTCCGCGGGCGTATCACGCTCGCGGAGGGTCGGTTTACCCTGACGCAGACCTCGCTCGCGGGCGCGCCCGCCGGACGCTACGACTTCTCTGTGCGTCTACGCGCAACCTCAGATGCGCTTCTCGTGTCCGCTCAGGTCCTGTCGAGCTCGCCCGTGGCCGTCTACTGGAAGCAAGAGGCTTCTTATCTGTCTGGTGCCTGGACGGAGCTGTCCGGAACGGTCGACGTCACGGGTTACGACAGCATCATCATACGGATCGGCGGGAACGGTTCCCCCGGTGACGTCCTCTACGTCGACGACGTGCGATTCGAGGGCGCACCTCCTGCCACCATGACGCCGACAAACACGCCGATCCCCCCGACCGAAACGCCCACTCCCGTTCCACCTACCCCGACGAAGACTCCAAAGGCGACAGCGACCGTAGTAGAGGCGACGCCAGCCGGTCCGCCCCCAACCCCTGCGGAACACAGAGCGATTGAGCTGGCCAGCGGCTCGGTCTCGAACGGCGGCTTCGAAGACGTCGCCGAAGGTGGACGTCCGGTCGCCTGGGATAAGTACGGTGGCGAACTTTCGACGTCATCGTCGATCGTGCGGACGGGCGCTCATTCGGCGCTCCTCGAATCAAGCAGCGAATCGACGAAGTGGCTGTATCAGCCGGTTCTGGTCGCGAGCGGCACATCGTACACCTTCGATGCGTGGGTACTGCTCGACGATCCGGGCGTTTCCTCGTCGTGGCTGCGGATCTCGTGGTACGCATCCCCCGATGGCAGCGGTGAGGCGCTCGACACGTCGGACTCGACCGAGCGGCTCGACGGGACTTCGGGCGAGTGGCGCAGTCTGACTACCGGAAGCGTCACGGCTCCGGCGGGTGCAGCTTCGGCGAAGCTGCGGGTTATGCTGCAGCCCGCTTCGGGCGGCACCGCGGCTCTCTACGTTGATGACGCGTCCTTCGGTATCTCCGATCCGCCGCTCGCGGAACTAGCTGCCTCGACGCGGGAAGACACAGCCCCGGGGCACTCAGTCTCTCAGCAGGTGCTGGGCGAGTCGTCGCGGCGGGGCTCGGAGCATCGTTCTGCCGGCAACACCGCCGGCACGGACCCAAAGGCCACGCTGGTTATCAACGAGGTGCTGTACGACAGTTCCATGGAAGGGCCGGACGCGGACGGCGAGTGGGTCGAACTCTATAATCCCGGGCCTGCTTCCGTGTCGCTCGAGGGCTGGGCGCTCGCTGACAAGCACTCGGTTGATCGCCTTCCTGCTGTGACGATCCTTCCCGGCGCCTTCGCGATCGTCGCCGGTTCGCCGGAGTTCCGGGAGCGCAATCCCGGCTCGGTCGGCACCCTCG
The DNA here is from genome assembly GCA_016213125.1 of Chloroflexota bacterium. Taxonomy (GTDB): domain Bacteria; phylum Chloroflexota; class Dehalococcoidia; order DSTF01; family JACRBR01; genus JACRBR01. The sequence continues at coordinate 3,480 of JACRBR010000066.1, forward strand.
TGTCGGTCGAAGGCGTCATCGGCAACTCGCTCGGAAACGATGGCGACGTCCTCGTGCTCGTCGATGCCACCGGCTACTTCGTCGACGCCGTATCGTGGGGCGACAGTACGGCCGCGCTCGACCCTTCGATCCCGGATGTACCGGCCGGGCACTCGATCGAGCGGCGAATCCCGGGCGGGGACAGCGGCCGCGCGAGTGACTTCATCGATAACGAGTGGCCATCCCCGGGGCGCGCCTACGGACAACTGAACGAGTCCAGTCGCCCATCAACGGCAGCGGGATCACCGGTCCAGATCCTCCGTGGCGACACGGGTTTTTCGCTGGGCTGGCTGCCCTGGGCGCTCGCCGCGGTCTCGATGGGGGCCCTGGCCGGCATCGCCTCGTGGAGACTCCTGCCGCCGTTGGCCAGCCGGTTGCGCCACCAGTGAAGGAGCGGCTACAGAAGATCCTGGCTCGGGCGGGCTACGGTTCGCGACGCACGGCCGAGCGCCTCCTCACCTCGGGGCGTGTCAGCGTGAACGGCGTACGCGTGGCAGCACTCGGGAGCCAGGCCGATGCGAGCGTAGACCGCATAGAGGTCGACGGCCGACGCATCCAGGTTCCCACTGAGCACGTCTATCTCGCGCTGCACAAGCCTGCGGGCATCGTTTCAACCGCGCGTGATACACATGGCCGCTCTACCGTGCTGGATCTCCTGCCGCCGGGCCTGCCGCCCCACGTCCTGCCGGTCGGGCGTCTCGATCGCGATACCGAGGGCCTGCTCCTGTTCACCAACGACGGCGAGTTCGCCCACCGGCTCTCCCACCCCCGATATGAGATCGAGAAGGAGTACTACGCGCTCGTAACCGGCGTACCCCCCGCCCGGTCGCTGACCGCGCTTCGACGCGGCGTCGACATCGGAGGGCACGTGACGGCGCCGGCGGTGGTGGAGATCGCAACCGCGCCGTTCGGCCGCGCGGAACGCGACAGTCACACATGGCTGCGTATCGTCATCCACGAGGGCCGGAAACGGCAGGTGCGGCTGATGTGCGCGGTGGTGGGTCACCCGGTGCGCGAACTCGTGCGTATACGCATCGGGCCGCTGCCGCTCGGGCGTCTTCCGCGCGGATCCACGCGGCCCCTGACCGCGCGCGAACTCGCTGCCGTTCGCGCTGCTGTCGGCCTGGCCTGATCGGCGGTGACGGCTTACGCGCGTTCCTGGTACTCGCCGGTGCTCGTGTTGACCTTGATGCGATCGCCCTCGTTTATGAACAGCGGCACATTCACGACGAGCCCTGTCTCCATCGTCGCCGGCTTCGTCGCACCCGTGGCCGTGTCGCCCTTCACTCCCGGCTCGCACTTCGTGACGGCGATGGCCACCGAGGCCGGGAGCTCGATCCCGATCGGCTCGTCGCCCAGGAAGAGGACCTCGCAAGTCTGGTTCACCGGGAGGTAGTCCCTGGCTTCGCCGACCTGGTCCAGTGTCAGCGGCACCTGATCGTACGTCTCGGTGTTCATAAAGTGCATCAGGTTGTCCTCGGCATACGAGAACTGCATAGGCACACGCTCGACGCGGACACGCGGCCACTTCTCACCGGCCTGGAACGAGCGTTCGATGATGTCGCCGCGGCGCACGTCGCGCAACTTCATGCGCATCTGCGCGCTGCCGCGCCCCATCTTGATGTGATGGAACTCCATCACCTGGTACACGCGGCCATCCAGCTCGATCGTGGCGCCGCGCTTCATGTCTCCGGTCGAAATCATTGGTACTCCGTAGTCGTTTCCTGGCCGCCAACCGAGAGGCTAGCGAAATCCCCGGTCGGCTTCCACCATCACCCGGAAAACGCCAGCTTCGGCGACCTGCTCATGATGCGGGCCTTGCCGTTCTCCAGTACCACCATGTCCTCGATGCGCACGCCGCCCCAGCCTGTGACATAGATACCCGGCTCGATGGTGAACACCATCGTGTCCTCCAGCACGTCGCTCGAGGTGCGCCCGACGCGCGGCGATTCGTGCACCTGCAGGCCGATGCCGTGGCCAAGCCCGTGCCCGAACGTCTCCCCGTAGCCAGCAGCTTCTATCACGTTGTGGGCGATCATGTGGCACTCTTCGCCAGTCATACCGGGCTTCACCATCTCTTCGGCGGTCAGCTGCGCCGTGAGGACGATGTCGTAGATCTTCTTGAACTGGTCGTCCGGCTTGCCCAGGAAGATGGTGCGGGTCAGATCGGACATGTATCCGCCAACGTCGCAGCCCATATCGATGACGACGCCCTCGCCTTTCTCGAGCTTCCGGTCGCGCGGGTAGGCGTGCGGCATGGCGCCCCATGGGCCGCCCGCGACGATCGTGTCGAACGACAGGCCGTCGCCGCCATGCTCACGGATGTACTTCTCGATCTCCCAGGCGACCTGCTTTTCGGTCCAGCCCGGCTCCACGCGCTCCGCTACGTCCACAAAGGCGGCATCCCCCAGGTCCACTGCTGCCTGCAGCGCGTCGACTTCTACTGGTTCCTTGTAGATCCGCAGCTTCTCCACGAGATCCGGGACCGGCACCAGCTCCGGACGCTCCGGCTCCGCCAGCGACGACAGGGCCTTCGTCATCGCCCGGTGCGCGCCGACCGTGACGTCGTTGGCCTCGAAGGCGATCTGCTTGCCTCCAAGGCCTTCGAACAGGGGCGGCAGCCAGACGTCGAAACCCTGGACAGTCTTGTGCAGACGATAGTCCGGCGCCTGTGTTGCGCTCTGCTCGTAGTACCGGAAGTCCGTGGCGATGATCGCATCGCCCGGTGTCACGAGCAGGTAGCCCGCCGACCCTGTGAAGCCGCTCAGGTAGCGCCGATTCTGCGCGTTCGAGATGAGCGCCCCATCAAGTTCGCGCTCCGCAAGGGCGTTGCGGAGTCGCTGCAGGCGAGCGTTCATCGGTGGTCCTTCCCGTCGGCTACGAAAAGATCTGGCTGATCCAGGCTTTCGCCTCGGGCCGCCCCGTCACGGTCAGTACGATGTCATCCTTTGCGCGCTCTACGCGCAGCGTCAGGAACGAGCAGCAGCGCGACTCAAGCTCCACGTAGCGCTGGACAGCGGGCCACCCTTCCGGCGCGAAACGCACCTCGATGCCATCGGGCAGTTCGCGCACGGGGCGCAATAAATGGCGGGCCAACTCGGCGCCCAACCCGGCCCGTGCCTCCGGCGTGGCGATGGCGGTGTTGCATGCCAGATCTCCCGCCGGGTCCACAGACCGCAGCTCGATCACCTCGCCGAACTCCGGCTGTTCCATGGTTACCCATTGCCCTTCTCGATATCGACGAGGGCATCGACCGCCAGCAGGTATCCCCGGGCGCCCAGGCCGACGATTGCACCGACGACGATCGGCGAGAGGAGCGAGTCGTGCCGGAAGGGCTCGCGCTTCCAGATGTTCGAAATGTGGACCTCGATGACGGGCAGCCCACAGGAGGCCACAGCGTCCCGCAGGGCCACGCTCGTATGGGTGTAGGCCCCGGCGTTGATGATGAGGCCGCCGGCCTGCGGAGCCTCCTTTTGGAGCCAGTCGATGAGGGCGCCCTCGCTGTTCGCCTGAAAGGCCCGTACCTCGGCCCCCTGGCCGGCCGCCCGCTCCGACACCCGGCGCTCGATATCGGCAAGGGTCTGGCTTCCGTAGATCTCGGGTTCGCGGGTCCCCAGCGTATTCAGATTCGGACCGTTGAGGAGCAGGATGCGCATCGCGGCATTGTATCCGACCTGCCCAGATTCGGGACCAAGCGGGGGCCCGGCCCGTGTTGGCGGGTTCGAGGGGTGCCGAGAATCCATGAGGGGACCTTCTGCCCGCGCCCCGCGGGTGTCAGGGAGTTGCGCTTCATGGGCAAAGACATCGACGAAGACCTGATCGAGGCGACCATTCGCCGGATCCAGGCCCAATCTGCGGGCGATCCCGACTCGGACGAGGAAGAGGCATCCGAGGCAGGAGAGGCTGAGAGCCGGGCCACGTCGGAGGCCGCACTCCTGCGCCTCCAGGCTCACGTCCCCCCGCCGAGGGAGAGTTCGGCGCCAGGGCTGACGGCAGGATTTGGGGCGGAGGCGGCATCGGACGATGACTCTATCGAGGCGACGATTCGAAGGGTCCAGGCGCAGGCTGCTTCGCGAAGCAAAGAGTCGGGCGCAGACTCGTCCTCGGCGCCTGAGCATGGCGATTCGGCCGGCGAAGAAGACGCGATCGCGGCCACCATACGCCGCGTCCAGGCGCAGGTCGCGTCCCGTGATATCTCCGCCGACTTCCTGCCTGCTCCGCTGCCACCGCTCGAGGAAGATGAAGGGGAAGCGGCCGACGACGCTAGCGACATCGCGCAAACTCGGCCACAGGAAGAGGAACCCGAGCTTGCACCAACGGCCTGGCGCGAGCAGGCGCCGCCCGTCGAGACGACACAGTGGCCCGGTCGCGATGAGCGCCTGCTTGGGGAACCTGCGACGTGGGAGATCGCCGCGCAGCGTCTGGAGGAAGGCCTTCAGACCACGCAGCGCGAGATCCGCGCGCTCGCCGCAAGATTCGACGCGCTCATGCCTGCGCTGGAGCGTGCTCTTGGCGGCGCGACGGGCGCTGCGCCGTCCCTGACCGTCGTACAGCCGCAGCGCCCGGCCGGTGGCGACGGCGAGTGGGACGACCGACCACGCGTTGCGCCGATGCAGTTCGGGGCGCCACCGAGGCCGCCGGTGTTTCGGGATCCGTCGCCGCAGACGGCCACGGCCGCGGAACTGGTGGAGGAGCCACAGGCGGCTGAAGCGGAGCCGCCGGCTGCTGCCGCGCCGAAACTCCATGCGATCGATGCTGCGGGAAACCTCGACCGCCGCCTGCCCAGGCAATACCGGATCACCGTCGAGGACAAGCGGCGGGGCGTCGACCTGGTGCCGCTGCATCGCGCGATGCAGGGCCTGGAGAACATCAAGGACATGTCCCTGCTGAGCTACAGCAACGGCGTCGCCATCGTACTGGTGGAAAGCGTGGGCGCGATCGACCCCGAAGCGCTGCGCGCGGCGGTGGAGCGGGCGATGAGCCGCGAGGCGAAGATCGAAGTGCACAACGAGCAGACGATGGTGGTGAAGATCCAGGAGGAGTAGGCGGCACCGATGCCACTGAACTGGCTGACCAGCAAGAAGGACAGGACGAAATCGCCCGAACCGTTCGTGGCGATCGAGTCGCTGGAGGCTTCGCGTCCGGAAGGGCGGGAGGGGCGCCTGTTCGACCTCGTCATCCTCTCGTTGTTCCTGCACAGCGCCGGAAGCACCGGGGAGATGATGAGCGCGTTCCTCGAGAAGGCGCCGCGGGTCACGGAGTCGCTGTTCGTGTATCCCCTGGTGCTGGACAAGAAGCGCGACACCCTGACGTCGGCGCCGCTGGAGGGGATCGTGGAGCCGCTTTTCGAGAAGGTGATGGACGCCTTCCAGGAAGACCTCACGGCGATGGAGCTGGAGATGCCGGTCAACCACTTCCGGCGCCTGGTCATCGAGGGCGGCGAGGTGGTGATGCGCGATTCCATGACCCAGTTCTGGGACGGCATCTTCGATCCGGAGCGCGTGCAGGAGGCCGAGGAGAAGCTGGGCATCAACCGCGTGGCCATGGTGCCCATGCTGGTGGAAGGGGAACCGTACGGCGTGGTGCTGTTCGCGTTCGACCACACGAAGGTGGACGGTGAGATCGTAGAGCTGCTGGTGGGGCATTTCACGCTCGCCCTGCGCGACATCGCGACGCAGGAGGACACGGCTCGATTCAACGACATCGACCCGGTCACCTGGGTGTACAACCGGCGGTACATGGGCGAGGCGATCGAGGCGGAGCTGATCCGCTGCGGGCGGTACGCGAAGATCCTTTCGCTGGTGGTGCTGGACCTGGACGACTTCGGGCACTTCAACTCCAACTACGGGCAGTCCATGGGCGACAAGCTGCTGCGGAGCGCCGCGGTCTCGCTTGCGGAGGCCGTCTCTCCGCCGGAGATCGTGGCGCGCATCGGGCCGGACGAGTATGCGGTGCTCCTGCCGGAGACGAACCGAGCGGCGGCGGTGCAGGTGACGACGCGGCTGCTGGCGAGCCTGTCGCAGGTGTCGATCTTCGGGGCGGACGGATCGCCGGAGCCGCTGAAGGCGTCGGTGGCCATCGTGTGCTTCCCGGAGGACGGAGCCTCGGCGAAGGACCTGCTGGACAGCGCGGCATCGGACCTGGAGCAGGCGAAGCGGGAGCGCGAGGAGCAGGCGCGGGCCGACGCTGTGAAGGGCGTGAACCCGCTGGCCCGCGCGGCCGGCGAGCGCATCCGCGGCTGACGGCTTCATTCCGTTTGGTTGTCTGGTTGTTTTTTTCATGTTCGTCGCCGCTTGAAGCTAGCGACCGCCGGACGATCGCGCTCGCAGGTTCAACTGTTTGATTGATCTGATTGAGTTTGATTGACCCTGTGTCCGTATCAATCAAGGCCGGAGCGATGGTGGGTTGGGCCGTGCTGCGCGATCTGCTTTGTGTAGTAGGCATGGGCGGTGTCCAGATTCAATTGCTCGGCACTTTTGTGTTGTTCGCTGCGGCGACCGCCGGGGCGGCGGTGCGGCGGAGGCAGCGGGCATGGCGATCATGCAACTGTGCGAGTGGGATCTCCAAGGGCGCCGGATCACATTCGGCGTACTTTGATGGCGACGGGTGGCGGGCATAGGCATTGCGGATGAGGTCGCCGCCACCTTGCGGTTGGTGGGTGGTGCGCGACCGGGGAGTGAGGGCGCGCCGCAGCGCGCCCCTACAACTGCGGTGCCGGCGAAGTAGCATCGGTCGCGGACGGTGCGCTGCGCTGAAATTGCGAATGGTTGGTGACCGACGATTCGGGCGCGCCGCAGCGCGCCCCTACAACCGGTGGGTGCTGGGGGCGAGCGGGCGAGGTCGAGCGAACAGGGCGAGGCAATGCCTCGCCCCTACGACGTTGGGGTGCGCGGCCGAGCTAGTTCCAGGGGGGCTGCATGTAGTCCTGGTCGTGGGTCTCGGCGGCGACCTTGCATAACGACATGCCCATGATCTGGTTCGAGATGGGCTCCCACAGCGGGCCGGGGAGCTTGCGGTCCTCGGCGAGCTTCTGGTGGACGCCGCGGGCGACGGCGCGCCAGGTGCGCTGCTCGTCGATGCGGAGCTGGCGGACGAAGGAGGCCAGATCGAGGCGGGTGACGACGGCCGCGGACAGCTCCTGGTAGTGCTGGACGGCCTCGCGCGCGGGCCCTGCCATCTGTTCCATCATCTCCGGTGTGAGGCGCTGGGGGCCGGCGGGCAGCGGCTGTTCCGGCTCCTTCTTCTTCTTGATGCCGCTGGCCTTGTCACGGGCGTCCTCTTCCTGCTGGAGCGCGAGGGCCTCTTCGGGCGTGACGATCTTCATGTCGCCGATGATGGCGGCGTCGTCCGGGTCGAGCGTGCCGTCCTTCATGCGCATGTCGGTGGTGACGAAGTAGGCGACGTCGTCGGTGTCGGCCATCGTGTGCTCCTGGCGCGTGTGCTCGAAGTGGCAGGGTAGCGGGACTGGTGGTGCGGGCCAGCGGTCGTAGCGGGGACGCCCACACATGGTTACCGTGCCGGCTCGCATCAACGGCTGTACACCCCCGGGGCGCATGCGGCGTGATGCGCCGAGAAGTCAACTGTCCGGAGAACCGGGCAAGCTCATAATCGCATCGTTGAATCGGGCTTGCGAGTGGTTGTATGGGTAAGTTCCTACCGAAGTCCCTTATCTCGGGCGCGCTGTTCGCGATCGCTGCGGTCGTCACCTATATGATCGGAGCAGTCATCTGGACAGACGGTGGCGTGTGGGAGGGTGGAGCTGTCATGATTGGTTCCGGCATATTGGCGCTGATGCTTGGCGGCGGAATCGTTCGCGCCTTCATGAATTGGCGGCGGCGCTAAGATGACCGGCGAATGCACCCAGGGGAATCATCCAACCAATGCCAATTAATGTGTTGCTCATCGGTTCCAGCCATCAGGTGGGACCAACGAGCGCTAGTTCAACGGGCACTGTGCTGACGCACCCATTGTCCGGCGCGGAGCTCGTAGGGCCGCACGAGGGTCACCGCTGTCCACGGCTCGCATTTCAGGGCGCCGGCAAGTACGAGCGGGCTGTACACCTCAGGGGCGCTTGCGGCATGATGTCCAAGAAGCAAGCAGCCCGGAAACGTTGCGTAGGCCCAGATAGTGATGAATGGCCTCGATAGGCAGCGTAAGTCCGTGCCTTTGATTTGCGTCGTCGCGCCCATACTTGCGTTTGGAGCTTTGGCGTGTGACCCGCGTGAGGAGACCGCGGTTTCAGGCCGTTCGCCTACGCCTCAAGGCGCTGGCGAACGGCAGATTGACGTGAGTGACCTGACGCAACCTCTGGTCCCATTTAGGTCGGGCGACGTTCTCACGATAGAAGAGATAGAACGATTGGTTGGATTCGAGGTTCTAGCGGCGAATTCAGCCAAGTTCAGCAGACTCACTGCTCATCGCGAGGTCGTGACTGGGGTCGAGCCGCAGTACTACGAGCTCTATACTCCGCTCACAGAAGAAAGCCAACGAGATGTTAGCGTCACTCAGAAGCCGGTGGTCGAATCGGAGCTCAGTGGCCCACTTGTGGACTTCGAAGGCTGGCAAGCCCAGGTTACGAAGGGGTCTGGAATTATCAAGGTGCGCGTTCGCTTCTTGACCGGTGCGTTCGATGCGGAAGGTCACGCGATTCGGGCTGAGGTCCGCGGGCGTCGTGAGGACGCGGTTAGGGAGTTGGTGGCAGCGCTGACGTTCGACCATGAGTTTCAGCTGCGATGAGTTTCCTTTAGCTAGGATTGCTGCACGAAGAGGAGCTACAAGGACATCAGTCCTGGGCCCATCTCCGGTTCGAACCTGCAGTTCTCGACCAAGCAAAGCTGAAACCCGGGAAGAGCCAAGTGACTCCCAGGCCGCACGCGGGTGGGTCTCTCGGCCAGGGTTCTGGGCCGCGGCATTGCACAGGCGAGGACGCCTGTGCCACATCCGCTTCTCTCCTGCATGGTTCTTGGTTAGCGCATTGCACAGGCGGGGACGCCTGTGCTCCATTTGGGTTAGCGCCAGGAGGCGAGGAGGGCGGCTAGTTCGCGGAGGTGGGTGATGGTGGCGTCGGGGGCGGGGGCGCCTTCGATGGGGGGGCGGCTGGCGTAC
>JACRBR010000083.1 GCA_016213125.1 Chloroflexota bacterium
CACCGGCTCCTTCGCCGTCATCCGCCCCGGAGAATGATCGAACCCCTACCCGTACGGACAGGTCTTCAGACCTGTCCTCTCGAACGTAAAGGCGACTGATAACTGACGACTGATAACTGACGACTGATAACTGACGACCGATGACCGACGACCGACGACCGACGACCGACGACTAACGACCAGCAAGAGGCATTCCATGGCAACCATCAGCTTCGTCCACGCCCGCGAGATCCTCGACTCCCGCGGCAACCCTACCGTCGAAGTCGACGTTCGGCTCTCCGACGGCGCGTTCGGCCGCGCGGCTGTGCCCTCCGGTGCCAGCACCGGTGAGCACGAGGCCGTGGAGCTGCGTGACGGTGACAACAAGCGCTACAGCGGCAAGGGCGTGCTCACTGCCTGCGTCAACGTCAACCGTGGAATAGAGCCAGAGATCCAGGGCATGGACGCGGGCGACCAGGCAGGCCTCGACCGCAAGCTCATCGCCCTCGACGGCACGCCGAACAAGGAGCGCCTCGGAGCCAACGCCATCCTCGGCGTGTCGCTGGCCAACGCCAAGGCCGCGGCCGCGTCGGCGGGGTTGCCGCTGTGGACGTACCTCGGCGGCCCGTCCGCGCGCCTGATGCCCGTGCCGATGTTCAACATCCTGAACGGCGGCAAGCATGCGACGGACTCCACCGACTTCCAGGAGTTCATGGTCATGCCGCTGGGCGCGCCATCGTACAAGGAGGGACTGCGCTGGGCCGTCGAGGTCTACCACGCGCTGGCGAAGGTGCTGAAGAAGAAAGGCCACCAGACCAACGTTGGCGACGAGGGCGGCTTTGCGCCGTCGCTCGGCGGCAACGAGCCGGCGATCGAGGTGATCCTCGCGGCGATCGAGGCCGCGGGATACAGGCCCGGCACCGACGTCGCGATCGCGCTGGACCCGGCGTCGAGCGAGCTGTTCGACGCGAAGCAGGAAAAGTACGTCCTGCCGATCGAGGGGAAGTCGCTGAGCAGCGAGGAGATGGCCGCGCACTGGGCATCGTGGGCGGAGAAGTATCCAATCGTCTCCATCGAGGACGGCATGGCAGAGGACGACTGGCGCGGCTGGGCGTTGCTGTCGCAGCGCATCGGCGACACGACGCAGCTCGTTGGCGACGACCTGTTCGTCACGAACACGAAGCGCATCGCGCGTGGCATCGAGGAGCGGTCGGCGAACAGCGTCCTGATCAAGGTGAACCAGATCGGCACGCTGACCGAGACGCTGGAGGCCGTGAAGATGGCCGCTGACGCCGGTTGGACGTCCGTCATGTCCCACCGCAGCGGCGAGACGGAAGACAGCACCATCGCGGACCTCGCCGTCGCCACCGGTTGCGGCCAGGCCAAGCTCGGCGCCCCCGCCCGCTCCGACCGCACCGCAAAATACAACCAGTTGTTGCGGATCGAGGAAGAGCTCGGCCGAGCGGCGCAGTACGCCAGCTGGGATGCCCTGAAGGTCAAACGAAAGTAGCTGCGTAGCTTTAGCTGCGCCCCGTCGCATGCCAAATCGACCTGGGCCCGTTTGATGCGCTCTCTGCACCCGTACGGACAGGTCTTTAGACCTGTCCTCAACGCCCGTACTCAAATCAGCCGATACAATTCCAAGATCAACCGGCGACTGCCGTCCGAGAGAGTTAATGCCCAATCCCGATCACTACGCCACCCTCGACCTGCACCACACGGCTACCGACGCCGAGATCAAGCGCCGCTATCGCCAGATCATGCGCGAGGTGCACCCCGACGCCAACAAGGACGATCCCGCCGCCAACCGCAAGGCCGCGCGCGTGAACGCCGCCTACGAGATCCTCGGCGATCCCGAGAAACGCCGCGCGTACGATGCTCAGATCTCGCCGCGGCAGCGCGACAGGCGGTACGAGGTGTGGGCGGAGGCGCCCGACTGGGAGGACATCGTCGCCGACCACGTGCCTCCGAAGCGTCCCGCGCACAAGCACCATCCCGCCCCGACCATCGAGCCCGCCGAGATCGAGGTGGACATGTCGGAGTTGCGCGAGACCCCGCGCGTGAAACGCCGCATCGTCATCACTAATCCTTGCGCCTGCACGTTGGAGGGGGACGTCTCGACGTCGGAGCCTTGGGTGTGGGGCCCCATCGGCCGGTTCACGGTCGGCCCCAACGCGACGCTGGAGTTCGACATCGAAGTCGTCGCCCGCAAGGTCGCCTTCCCCGGCATCTCGCGCGTGCAGTTCGTGACGCGCGGCTGGACTGGCACCGTCCCCGTCAAGATCACCGGCTACGCGCCGAAGGTCCGCCGCTACGTCCGTCCCACCGAGTCAGCCTTCGTCCCCTCCCGCCGCCGCAAGACCATGCGACAGTTCTAGGATCTTCGTCCGGGGCGGTCTTCACCCCGCGCACGACGTTGGGCCTGTCATCCCGAGCGAAGCGAAGGATCTTCCGACTGTTGTGTACAGCCGCCGTAGATAAGCCAACATGCTCAACCACGTCACGCGCTCGATGCTCGCCTCGACCACCCGAAGCCCATTGATACACTCCCCCTCGATGACGAACCCACTACCGACCCCCGGCCAGCGTGTTAGCGGAATCCCCTTCCCCGACGCCTACGCGCTCCCTGGAAAGCCCGATGACGCCGCCGGTTCCGCCTCCCACGACGCCTCCCGCCAGACGCAGTTCGTCCTCGGTGGCGACCTGCGGTTCTTCGCCGAGGGCATGAACCTCCAGCTCCAGCTCCTCAACGACTCCTCGCACTCGCGCTACCGCACCCACGTCTACGCCGCCGTCGTCAGCACCTGGTCCCGCGCGTACGCCGCCATGGCCGATGCCTGCCTGCTCGTCACGCGCGGCTCGTACGCCTCAGTCCCCAACCTGGTGCGCTCCGCGTGCGAGCTCATCGCCGTCGAGTACCAGGTGAAGCAGGAGGAGTTCGGCGAGTATGTCGGGTGGCTGATGTCGCACCTGCAGCCCGACGAGGAGCGGAAGGCCTTCGACGCCGGCATGGGCCACTTCTTCGCCGGCACCACCATCGCCGCCGACAGCGAGCTGCGCGTGGTGTACCGCGCCGCGAGCGACCTCGGCCGTCCGAACTTCGGTGCCACGCTCATCCTCACCGGCCCGGAGTCCAATAACGCGCGCCTCGCCTACGCCTTCGACGACCGCGCCTTCCACTGCGCCTGGGCCGAGATCGAGCTGGGGTGGCTCCTCCGCCTGTGCGAGCGCCAGCTAGCCGTCGCCGCCCACATGCGCGACGTATTCAACGTCACCGAAGAGACCCACGCCGCCGTCGCCACGTACGCCCGCAGGGTGCAGGAGACCCTCGACAACCCCAGCCGTGCGCGGTTGGAGGAGATCGACGACGACAACATGAAGCGCTGGCTCATCCACAACTTCCGCCGCCAGCCCTCCGCCGCACCCAAGAAGTGGCTGCTGTAGCCCCGGCACTCGGCCGCAATCTTCGTGACATAAGAAGTTGTGGCGATTGGCAGGCGGAAATTGGCACGACACAACTGTCTCCTGAGCCTCTGGGAAGAGCCGTAAAGTGTGGCGTGCTAATTAATTCTTGACTAACGACACAACATACCGATACTCTTCCGCCATGACGGCCAGGCCCGCCCGAGGGAGAAGGAGCCGAGAGGCGATCTATGCCCAGCTCGATGAGGCTGTCCAGGACCTGCGCTCGCGCCTCGGCGGCCTCCCCACGCCCCTTGAAGCCGAGGACATCTGGGGCGACATCTGGTACCAGGAGGCCCACAATTCGACGGCGATCGAAGGCAACACGCTCGTCCTTCGCGAGGTCGAAGCCCTGTTGAGCGAGGGCCGCGCCGTCGGTGACAAACAGCTGGCCGAGTACATGGAAGTGCAGGGCTATGCGGACGCGGCGAAGTGGGTGTACGGCCAGGGCCTGAGCGCCGGGGATTGGGCCGAGGGCGACCTGATCAGCCTGACCGAAATCCGGCATGTGCACACGCTCGCCATGTCGAAGGTCTGGCAGGTGGCGCCGCACCCGGACGCCGCCCCGCAGGAAGGCCCGGGGTCGTTTCGCCGGCACAATATCCAGCCGTTTCCCGGCGGCATGCGCCCGCCCGAGTGGCCCGAAGTCCCCGCGCTCATGTCGGATTGGGTTGAGCAAGCGCGCGGGCTGCGCGGGGCCAAAGCCCCTTTTCCGGAAGCCCTCGCCGCCGTGCACGCCGAGTTCGAACGCATTCACCCCTTCCTCGATGGAAACGGCCGGGCCGGTCGGCTCATCACGAACCTCCTTCTTGTGCGCATGGGCTATGCACCCGCAATCATCAGGAAACGTGAGCGAACACGCTATCTGACCGCCCTGCGCCGTGCCGATGCCGGTGACGTTGCGCCGCTTGCTGAGCTTCTCGCCCGCTCAGTGTTGGACACGTTGATGCGATTCATCGTCCCCGCGGTGGCCGGCCCGGCGCGGCTCGTACCGCTCGCGGCACTGGCCGACGGGAAGGTGACCGTCCGAGCACTGCGGGCCGCGGCCGAGCGCGGACGTCTGCGGGCACAGCGAGACGCGCGGGGCCAGTGGCTCAGCACGCGGAACTGGGTACGCGCATATCAATCGAGCCGCTACAAACGCGACTCATAGCGGTCGACTTGAAGGACGGAAACATGACGCGCCGCCTCATGCATAACTTCTGCCGCAAGCCCTCAGGCGCTCCGAAGATTCTTGTCAGCCTTCACAACGCGGCAGCCATCATCGCCCGAACCCTCTGAGATACGTATTTCCCGATCGCAACGACCGCCATATCGTGCTCGCCACGGGTGATTTCATTTCTCACCGCAACATAGCCGCGCATTCGTTGTAGCAACTCGCCATACTGCCTCTCGCTATGGGCTCCTTCCTCGTTCGCCGTATCCGCGATCAGGCGGCGGATCATGATTCCCTTGGTCCCGAGTTGCGGAGGGCGGAGGATCCATTCATCGAGCCAGGATTCGAGGGGGAGCGGATCCTTGTCTTCGTTTAGGTCGAGTTCGAACATATAGCCGCCCACTTTCGTGGGAAAGAACCGCACCCTCGCTAGGAAGACCACGGGCTCAAGTCCTGGTTCAGGAGGTATCAACTCCGGGAGGTCAGTGAATGCATGAAACGTTGGTTGCGGGATCATCTGGACGAGTAGTCCACGACGCCCGGTCAGTAGTAACTTCCTGAGCTGAACTGCTACCGATTGATATGCTGATCGACCACCGTTCAGGTACCGGGCAACTCCGGCGTCAATCTCATCCAATGCCAGATTGAGTTGCTGAACGGAATCTCGGTGATTGTCGAGCATGCATGAACTCTACACCAGTCGCCCCAGGTTAGCGCGCACCCCATGACTATGGCTTAACGCACACCCGGCGCATCTCCGCCTCGTACGCCGCCGTCTCGCTCACGACCCGCCCCTCATCCCACCCCAGCCCCGCCCCCATCACCAGCGCGGCGCGCTCCGCCCCGTCCAGCGCGTGGCACGCACTCCACCCGACCGGCAGCCGCCGCAGCAGCACGTCGCCCAGCGTCACCGCCCCCTCCCGCTCGACCGCGTACGCCACCTGCCCCAGCACCTCCGGGTTGTGCTCGCAGATCCGCTCCCCCAGCGCCGCATCCCCCGCGATCAGCGCCTCCACCTCGGCCCGCCGACCGCCGTACACCGCCAGCGGGTCATCGGCAGGCGCTCCGTCACTGGAGCCCCTTCCCTTGTCCCTTGTCCCTTGTCCCTCGTCCCTCGCGGCCGTCTCCGACGGCGCGCAGTGCTTCCTGATGGCGGGGATTGCCACGCGCGCCAGCGACCGGTACGTCGTCAGCTTGCCGCCGACGATCGACAGGAGGCCGTCCGGGCCGCCGCGCTTCGCGTGATCGATCACGAAGTGGCTGCGCGAGATGGTGCTCTCGTCCTCGCCGTTCGGTGTGTACGGGAGCGGCCGCACGCCGCTGTAGGTGTAAAGCACATGCTCGCGGCGCAGCGGCGTCGACGGAAACAGCCGCGTCGCCTCGTCGAGCAGGTAGGCCAGCTCCTCCGGCGTGCAGCGAGCCTCCGACGGGTCGCCGTCGTAGCGGATGTCGGTGGTGCCGACGAGCGTGTAGCGGTACCACGGCAGGATGAAGAACGGCCGCCCGTCGGCCTTCGCGGAGGCGAAGATCGCGTGCGTCGGCGCGCCGGGCCACTCCGCCACCAGGTGGCTTCCCTTCGTCCCGCCGAGCAGCCGGTCGTGTCGCTCGGCGTCCGTGCCCGCGAGCACCTCGTCCACCCACGGCCCCGCCGCGTTCACCACCACCTTCGTCTCGATCTCGTGGATCACAGCCGCCCCCGGCTGTGGGGAAGCGGTGATGCCACCAGCTGCACCGTCCCGGGCATCTAGCTCATCCCGCACCAGGATCGCCCGCAGCTTGTGCCCCGGCGACACCATCCCCGCCACCGACGCGTGGTTCAGCGCCACCCCGCCCGCCTCTACGAACTCCCGCACCGCCTCCGCAACCAGCCGTTCAGGGAACTCCACCTGCGCGTCCGACATCAGGTACACCGCGCGCAGGCCGTCGCGGTTCAGCCCCGGCTCGTACTCCGCGAGCGCTCGCTCTGGCATCGCTCTGTGCCACGGCAGCGACTTCCGCAGCGAGAACAGGTCGTACAGCACCAGCCCCGCGCGCACCTTCCACCCCGGACGCGCGTCGCCCGCATACACCGGCACCAGCAGCCGCAGCGGGCGCACCAGGTGCGGGGCCTCCCGCACCAGCGTCTCGCGCTCGTGCAGCGACTCGTACACCAGGCCGAACTCGCCGTGCTCGAGATAGCGCAGCCCGCCGTGGATCAGGCGCGTCGCCCGCGACGTCGTCCCCGCCCCGAAGTCCTCGCGCTCGACCAGCAGCGTCCGGTAACCCGCGAGCTGCGCCTCCCGCGCGATCCCCGCCCCGTTAATCCCCCCACCGACAACGACAACGTCGAACTTCTGCTTCGCAACGTCGGCGAGGTTGGGGCGGGCAAGCTGGACTTCCGTCACAGTGCTGCCCTTGGTTCGTCGAACCAGGAACCTGCGGTTGGCGTTAGCCCCTCGGCCACATCCCGGAAGCACCTGCCTTGGAAGTCAAGCTTTGTCCCGTTGGTGAGGCGCACACGCCAGACGTCCATGAGCCAATTTCCTCTAAAGCGGTGATACCACTCCAGAAGTTCGATGTGCTCGACATCAGCGGGCGCAATCGTGGCCGCGTGTCCCCGATAGAACCACGCGGTGATGCGAAGTGCTATGGGGCGGTAGAACAAGTGTTGATCTGTCAGGGTTACTACGCCCGTCGTGTTGCTAAGGAATCTGAAGAGTCTTGCGCCCAAAACTCTAAGGCGAACAGTTTCCCCGATGGCCAGATCGGGCTCCGGGTGTTCGAGGAGGAGGTCCCGCACCCTGACTAGGAATCCACTCATTCCGCCGCCCACCCCTTCGCGCGCTCGACCGCCCGCCGCCATCCGGCGACCAGCGCCTCGCGCTCTGCCCCCGCCATGCGCGGCTCGAACGTGCCGCCGTTCTTCCAGATGCTCGCGATCTCCTCGCGGTCCTTCCAGAAGCCAACCGCCAGCCCCGCCCGGTACGCCGCGCCCAGCGCCGTCGTCTCCGCCGTCGCCGAGCGTATGACCGGCCGCTGCAGCACATCGGCCTGCATCTGCATCAGCAGGTTGTTCTCGACGGCGCCGCCGTCCACCCGCAACTCCGCCATGCGCACGCCGGTCTCGCGCTCCATCAATTCCACGACGTCCAGCGTCTGTAGCGCGATCGACTCCAGCGTCGCGCGCGTGATGTGCGCGGCCGTCGTCCCGCGCGTGATGCCGGTGATCGTGCCGCGCGCGTACATGTCCCAGTGCGGGGCGCCGAGTCCCGCGAACGCTGGCACGACGTACACACC
>JACRBR010000084.1 GCA_016213125.1 Chloroflexota bacterium
GTCGTGATGCTCGAGCCCTTCTACGATTCGTATCGCGCGTGCGCCGCGATGGTGGGGGCGGTCGCGCGTTGCGTCACGCTGCGCGCACCCGAGTTTCGGGTCGAACGTGCAGAGCTTCGGACCGCAGCGGAAGACCCACAGCGCGCGCTTGGAATCCCACGTCGAACGCGCTCCGTAGAGCGACATCGGACACTTGCCCTTGAGTTCCACCTTCTCCCACTTCTGCGCTTTCAGATCGAACTCGGCGTACAGGTTCCCGCCGTCGTTAAAGAAGAGAAGCTTGCCGCCCTCGGGCCAGTGCCCCAGGTGCGACTCGTACGGCGAGCACCTGTTGCCGTCCCAGAATTGGCGGATGCTCCCGTCGATGCGCGTCCAGCGCCGGTCCGCAAACGTGAACTTCCACGTGGACGCGTCGTCCTTCTTGAGCGCCTCCTTGGCATCCGCGTCGACGCCCTCGCCCAGGCACGTCTTCCAGTTCGCGCCGCACATCATGTACAGCGCGTCCTCGCTCTCGACGTACGCGAGCCCGTCGTACGTGTGCCGCGGGCTCGGCGTCGGCCGCTCTTTGAACGCCGGCAGCAGCTTGCCCTTTCCGTAGGATCCTCCGCCCCAGTTCGCCACGTCCACCGTCTCCGCCTGGTTCGTCTTCAGGTCCCACTCCACGGTCGTGTTGGTGTAGTAGCCCGGCGAATACCCCGCGCTCTTGGAATCGATGCCCGTGCGGATCAGGATCGTGCCCGTCTTGCTCCGGTACACGTTGTCGCTGTAGCCGTCGCCGGTCGTCCACTGCGCGTCCTTCACGTCCGCGGGCAGCTTGAACGCCGGCTTGGTCTCGGCCCACGTGTTCGCGGGCGCCGGCGAACCGTCCTGCGCCAAGGCCGCCCACGAAACCAGCCACGCCATCAGTCCGATCAAACGCATGAATGCTTTTCCTTTCCGGGTTCCATTCATCCCGCCGCCACCGGCTGCGCCGCCGCCGCGCACTCCATCGGCACGCCCACGCGCAGCGGAGCCCGCTGCGGGCGCTGCAGCTTCCACAAGAGAAGTTCCGCCGCCGTGCGCCCCAGTTCCACCCCGTCGATGCGGATCGGCAGCGCGGCCCCGCCGAGGCTCTGCTCCGTCGTGCCCGCGCCCTGCACGCAAACCCCGCGCGCCGCGAACGCTTTGATCAACGCCTCAGCCTGCGTCTCGCTGTGGCAGACGAACGCCTCGGGCCGCTCGGCCTCCGGCAGCGCCATCAGCCGCGCCGCCAGCGCGGCCTCCCCGCCGTGGTGCTCGAAGTGGACTTCTGATTCCCGCACCGCCAGCCCCAACTCGTCCATGCCCGCGCGAAACGCGCTGAGCCGCAGAAAACTGTCAGGGTCGATCCGCTCCCGTCCGCGCTGGAACGCCTTCACCTCTTCCGGCGTCATCTCCGCCGAAGGGGCCGCGGCCACCATCTTCGCGCCCACGAAATGCATCCGCTTCGCGCCCCTCGCCGCCAGCGCGCGCACCGCCGCGCGGTACCCCGGCAGCGCGTCGACATACACCTGGTCCGCCCGAGCCGCGAAGCGCTCGTTGGGAAAGTCCACCAGCACCGTCGGAGCCCCCAGCGCAAGCAGCTCCTCGATCCACGGTTCTTCGATGATGCTCAGCGCAAGAATGCCGTCGTAGCGCCCGGCCTTCACCGCCTCCAGCGCCGGATGCCGCTCGCGGCTGTAGACCGACTCGCCGAGCGCCTCCACCGTCACGCCCCTCGGCACGCTCGTCCACACGCCGCGCGTCGTCTCGCGCTCACCCACCCGCATCCATTCCAGCGAGACGCCGTCCAGGCCCCAGGCCGCCAGAGCCCCCCGCGTCATCGCGCCTTGGAACGTCCCGTGCAGCCGGTCCGCCATCACCGATCGCTGCCACAGCACGCCCAACCGCAGATGCCGCCCCGGCAGAAGCGGCGGACGCTGATGCTCGGCCACATACGTCCCGTCGCCGCGCCGCCGCACGATCGCGCCCTCGCGCACGAGCTCGTTCAATGCGCGCACGACTGTCTGCTTGCCCGCGTGCAACATCCCCGGCAACTCGGTCTCGGCCGGCAGCCGCGAACCCGGCGGGTAACGCCCCTCCGCGATCTGGGTCCGCAGGGCCTCCAGAACGCGTTGATGTTTGGGCGAAATGCCCGGCCGGCGACGTGTGCTTACGGGGTTCCTCATATAAGAGGAGATACACCAAAACACCGATGTTTTATACTTAAAACATCGATGTTTAGTGAACTATACATAACACTATTAAATATTTTAGGTTATGTAAACGTAGAGGAAGCTTTTTTTCACCCGCAATCCGGCTATAGTCGCATGCCTCGGCCCGTCCTACCCATGGCCGCGAAGGGACCCGCATGCCCCGGAAGACACTCGCTCTCCTTATAGTAGTGCTTCTAGCGCAGATCGGACGCTTCACGCTCGCCGCGCAACCCGCCGCCGAAGTCCGCCCTGTCGTCTCGAAGGAACTCGACGCGCTGCTCAAGAAGCCCGAAGCCGAGATCGACCTTGCCACCGGAGCGCTGCTGATCTGCAAAGAAGAACACGCCGCGCTCGACACCA
>JACRBR010000089.1 GCA_016213125.1 Chloroflexota bacterium
ATGACCTGGGGGCCCTTGGCGGCCTTCTGGACCTCGATGACCATGACCTTAAGGCGCTGGGCGGCGCGGTAGTGCTCGGTGCGGGACTGCTCCGGGGGCGGGAGGAGGGCCTCCGCGCGTCCGAGGTCGATGATGACGTTGCGGCCCTCGAGGCGCTGCACGACACCGGAGACGATGTCGCCTTCCTTGCCGGAGTACTCGTCGTAGACGACCTCGCGCTCTGCCTCGCGCAGGCGCTGGAGCACGACCTGCTTTGCGGTCTGGGCGGCGATGCGGCCGGCGTTGGCGGGCGTGGCGTCGAACATGATGAGCTCGCCCATCATGGCATCCGGCTTGATGCGCCGCGCCTCGTCGAGGGTCATCTCGATCTTTTCGTCCTCGATCTCCTCAACGACGGTCTTCGCGGTGAAGACCTTGATGTTCCCGTCTTCGGGATGGATCTTCACGACGACGTTGGCCTGAGCCAGGTTGTCTTTCTTGTATGCGGAGGCCAGCGCCATCTCGACCGCCTCGAGGACGGTTTCCTTTGACAGGTTCTTTTCCGCCGCCAGTGCCGTGATTGCCGTGATGAATTCGCTCTTCATTCCGCGAAACCCTTAACGAACAAAAAAGTGGGCGCGAGCCCACTCCCGTGCGAGAGTATCCAAGGTTGCTTCAGTATAGGGCCATGGGCCGGAAGGTGACAAGCCCGGTTCGGCCGCCAGCGGGACTCCCGGCGTAGGGAAATCACGTACCAGTACGGCCGCCGTGAAACCGCGAATGGTTGCGTATTTCGCAACTTCGCATCGCGCTGTGCACGCGTGGGGGCGCGGGTAGACTGCGAGGCGACGCGAAGCGAAAGGAACTCCGTGCCCGCGATTCTTGCCGAAGGCCTTGCCAAGCATTTCAGCCCGGATATCAAGGCCGTCGACGGCATCGCGCTGGACGTGCCGGAGGGTCAGATCTTCGGCTTCCTGGGCGCGAACGGGTCGGGGAAGACGACGACCGTCCGCATGCTGACGACGCTGCTGCGCCCGACGGCCGGCCGGGCCGAGGTGTTGGGGCTGGACGTCACGCACCACGCGGGGGAGGTGCGGAGCCGGATCGGTGTGGCGCTGCAGGAGGCGGGGCTGGACGACATCCAGACGGGCCGCGAGCTGCTGGCGCTGTCCGCGCGGCTGTACCGGGTCGCGCCATCGGAGATCGCGGAGCGCGTGGCGCAACTCCTCCGCATCGTGGACCTGGAGGATGCGGCGGACCGGCGGCTGAAGACGTACTCGGGCGGCATGCAACGGCGGTTGGACCTGGCGGCCGCGCTGGTACATCGGCCGAGCGTGGTGTTCCTGGACGAGCCGACGACTGGCCTCGACCCGATCAGCCGCGACTCGATCTGGCGCTACGTCGCCGAGCTGAACCGCAGCGAGGGGGTGACATTCTTCCTGACCACGCAGTACCTGGAGGAGGCTGACCGGCTGTGCCACGACGTGGCGATCATGGACTACGGCCGGATCGTCGCGCAGGGGTCGCCGGAGGAGCTGAAGGCGAGCATCGGGACGGACGTGGTGTCGCTGCGGATCGAGGGCGGGGCCGACGAGCTGGCGCGCGCGGAGCAGGCGGTGCGGCGCTTCGAGGGGATCGAAGACGTGCGCGTAGTCGATGATGGTGTGATCTGCTACGTGCGGGAGGGGAGTAGCGCCATCGCGAAGCTCGTGCTGCTGCTGGACGAGGCTTCGCTGAGGGCGAAGGAGGTCACGCTCGCGCGGCCTTCGCTGGACGACGTGTTCCTGAAGAAGACGGGGCATCACCTGGAGGCGGACGAGGCTGCGGCCGCGGCCGATGCGACGGGACGCGCACGCGGGAGGCGGCCGTGAGACACGCCATCGGCGACACGTACTTCCTGATGATCAGGGCGCTTCGGGAGACGGTCCGGCAGCCGGCGCTGGAGATCGGCAACGTCTTCATCCCGATCTTCTTCTTCGCAGTGACGGTGGGCGCGATCGGCAACTCGGCGGCGCGGGCGTTCGGGGTGGACAACTACACGGGGTTCCAGATGCCGATCGCGGTGCTGCAGGGGGTGGCGGGTGCGGCGGGGGTAGCGGGCATTGGCACGGTGACGGACATCGAGCGGGGGTATTTCGACAAGCTGCTGCTGACGCCGGCGGCGCGGATCTCGTTGGCGATGGGGCGGCTGGCGGCGGACGGTGTGCGGATCTGCCTGCTGTCGGCGTTCATCCTGGTTGTGGGGATCGTGTTTGGATCGGGGTTGGAGTCGGGGCCGCTGGGGGCGGTGGTGCTGGTGGCGATGGCGGGATCGTTCGGGCTGGCGTACTCGGGCATCGGGATGGCGCTGGCGCTGAAGACGGGGAGCGCGCAGGCGGCGCAGCTGGGGTTCCTGATCTTCTTCCCGCTGCTGTTCCTGTCGCCCGCCTTTGCGCCGAAGGAGTTCTTCGCGCCGTGGCTGGAGTTCCTGGCGACGATCAACCCTGTGACGTACATCGTCGAGGGAATGCGGTCGCTGGTGCTGGAGGGGTGGGATGCGGCGGCGCTGGGGAAGGCGTTCGCCTCCATCGTGGCGATGGGAGCCTTCACGATGACGCTCGTGCTGCTGGGGTTGCGCAGCCGGACGGCGTAGGCGGTCCCACTCACGGCTCGGCTTCGCTGCTGCTACTCTGTACGCCAGATGGACCCATCACGAATACGCAACTTCTGCATCATCGCCCACATCGACCACGGCAAATCCACACTCGCCGACCGCTTCCTGGAGATGACGGGCACTATCTCCCGGCGCGACATGTCCGAGCAGGTGCTGGACGACATGGACCTGGAGCGGGAGAAGGGCGTCACCATCAAGGCGAAGGCCGTTCGCATGGCGTACACCGCCCGCGACGGCACGGCGTACGAGCTGAACCTGATCGACACGCCCGGCCACGTGGACTTCGGGTACGAGGTGTCGCGGGCGCTGGCGGCGTGCGAGGGGGCGCTGCTCGTGGTGGACGCGGCGCAGGGGATCCAGGCGCAGACGCTGGCCAACGTGTACCTGGCGCTGGAGGCCGACCTGAAGCTGATCCCGGTGGTGAACAAGATCGACCTGCCTTCGGCCGAGCCCGAGCGCGTGGCGCAGGAGCTGGTCGATACGCTGGGCTTCTCGCCGGACGAGATCATGTTCGCATCGGCGAAAGAGGGCACGGGCGCACAGGAGTTGCTGGAAGCGATCGTGGAGCGCGTGCCGCCACCGAAGGGCGCGCCTGAGGCGCCGCTGCGGGCGCTGATCTTCGACAGCAAGTACGACGCGTACAAGGGCGTCATCGCCTACTGCCGGGTGATCGACGGGCGCGTCGACAACAAGCGGAAGCTGCGCCTGATGTCCACGGGCTTCACGGTCGAGCCGCTTGAGGTGGGGGTGTTCCGGCCCGGGCTGGACCCTGTGGCGGAGCTGACGCTGGGAGAGGTGGGATACATTGCCACGGGCCTGAAGACGGTGAAGGACTGCCGCGTCGGCGACACCTTCACGGACGACGGCAAGCCCGCGGCCTCGGCGCTGGCGGGCTACCGTCCGGCGAAGCCCATGGTGTTCGCGGGGTTGTACCCGGCGCAGGGCAACGAGTACCCGCTGCTGCGGGACGCGCTGGACAAGCTGCAGCTGACCGACGCCGCGCTGATCTACACGCCGGAGTCGTCGGGGGCACTGGGGTTCGGGTTCCGTTGCGGGTTCCTGGGGCTGTTCCACATGGAGATCGTGCAGGAGCGGCTGGAGCGCGAGTACGACCTGGACCTGCTGGCGACGGCGCCGAGCGTCGAGTACGAGGTCACGAAGACGAACGGCGAGGAGATCACCGTCGACAGCCCGGCGGAGCTGCCGCCGCCGCAGGAGATCGAGCAGATCCGCGAGCCGTGGATGAACATCAGCGTGGTCACCCCCGATCGATACATCGGCGCCGTGATGGAGCTGGTGACGAGCAACCGCGGCGAGTTCAAGCGCATGGAGTACCTGCAGCACGGCGTGATCCAGGACGACGGGTCGAAAAAGGGGGAGGGACGCGTGCTGCTGGAATACCGCATCCCGCTGTCGCAGATCCTGGTGGACTTCTACGATGAGCTGAAGTCTCGCACGCAGGGGTACGCGAGCCTGGACTACAGCTTCAGCGAGAACCGGCCGGCGCCGCTGGTGAAGCTCGACATCCTGGTGAACGGGGAGCCCGTGGACGCGCTGTCGCTGATCACACACCGGGAGAACGCGTCGCACCAGGGGCGGCTGCTGGTCGAGAAGCTGCGGTCGCTTATCCCGCGGCAGATGTTCGACGTGCCGCTGCAGGCCGCGATCGGCGGGCGGATCGTCGCGCGCGAGACCATCCGGGCGATGCGGAAGAACGTGCTGGCGAAGTGCTACGGAGGCGACATCACGCGCAAGCGGAAGCTGCTGGAGAAGCAGAAGGAAGGCAAGCGGCGGATGAAGCGCGTGGGGAACGTCGAGATCCCGCAGGAGGCGTTCATGGCGGTGCTGCGGTTGGACAAGTAGCGGCCACCTAGGCCCGAAGCGTCACGTCACCGGCCTCGACTGGCACCAGCGCGCCTGCTGCTGTGCGGACGAGGAGGGCGCCGTCTTCGGCTACGTCTTCGGCTGTGCCGTCGGCTTCGCCACCGGGCCAGGAGGCGTGGACCTGCTGGCCGAGGGTGACGAGGCGCTGCTTCCAGCGATCGAGGGGGGAATCGCCCATCCTGGCGGCGGTGTATAGCTCCTCGAAACGGAGGAGGTACGCGGCGAGGAGCGCCTCGCGGTCGGCTTCGTGGCCGAGCTCGGTGCGGAGGCTGGTGGCGATGTCGCGGATCTCCTCGTGCTCGCGGGCGTCGAAGTTGACGTTGATGCCGGCGCCCACGAGCACCAGCGGGCGCCGCTCGTCGGTCAGGTCGGTCTCGATGAGGATGCCGGCGAGCTACTTGCTGCCGACCTGCACGGCTTTGGGCCACTTGATGCCGGGGCGCAGAGCGCGGGCGTCCTCGACGGCGTGAACGACGGCGAGCGGCGCGATCATGGCGATGTCGCGGACGACGCTGTGCGGCGGACGCAGGACCAGCGTGGTCGCGAGGTTGACCCCGGGCGGCGTGATCCATGCCCGGCCCAGGCGTCCGCGGCCGGCCGTCTGCTCGTCGGCGGCGGCGACGGTGCCCTCGGCGGCGCCGTGCTGGGCGGCGTCGCGGGCGACGTCCATCGTCGAGCCGACGCTGGGCTCGAAGATGAAGTTGCGGCCGAAGGCCTTCGTCTTGAGCAGCGAGTGGAAGCGGGTGACATCAAAGGCGGTCATGCGTCTGCGTCCAGCCACTTCGGGTTTGCGGCCTCGAGCTTTGCGTGCACGGTGTTGCGGACGTGCGCGAACACCAACTTCCGCCACTCGCCGTCCCCGTCCGGGGCATCGGCATCGCCGTTGCGGATACGTTCCGACAGTTCGGCGTTGCGGTCAGCGAGGGCGACCTTGAGGGCAGCAAGCGAACCGGGCAGCTCTGCGGGGCCAAGGAGCATGTCGAGGCCCGCCCACTCCTGTGCGAGCCGGGGCTCTTCGTGCTGCAGCTCCCGGCGCACGGTGCGGATGACGTTGGCCGCGACGCGGGCGTTGTACTGGCGGGAGCCCGTCAGGCCGGGCACGAGCTGCTCGTCGAAGAGCACCTCTACGGCGCGCAGGAGTTCGTCGACGGTCGGTCTGTCATGCATATTGGTAGCTTTCAGCTATCGGCTCTCTGGTGTCGCACGACGTTATCCGCGCTCAGCAGACGCAGCGCGCGTCCGGGCACGGTCATTGAGGACAGGTCTAAAGACCTGTCCGTACGGGACGGACTCAACGCGGCACCGTCTCTCACTTCCCGCCTCTCACTTCTCGATGAGGTTCAAGAGCTCCCACTCCGTCTCGGAGGTGCGGCGGCCGATGCTGGCGAGCTCGACGCTGTTGCTGTGGCCGTCGAGGTAGGTGCGGGCCTGGCTGATGCAGATGATGCCCCAGCGCAGGTTGCCGAAGACCTCCCAGAAGCGCACGCGCTCGGGATCGACGTTCTCACCGCCGGCCGCCTCATACGCGGCGAAGAACTCCTCGCGATCGCCGATTCCACCGACGGGCTTCGCGCCGCCGAAGCGCCACGAGCGCACGCAGATGAACCCCATGTCCTCCATGGGGTCGCCGATGTGGGCCAGCTCCCAGTCGAGCATCACGCGCAACCCTTCCGGGCCGAAGAGCACGTTGCCGATGCGGAAGTCGCCGTGGGTGAGGAGGCGCGGCCCGCCCTCTTCCGCGACCACGGGATGACGGTTGAGCCAGCGAAACGCCAGCTCGAAGGCTGGATGTGGCTCCGGCGCGATGGCGCGAAAGATCTGCTCGTACCTCTGCACCTCGAACTTCGCGGGGTTCTCGCCTGCTGGCGGTGCGGGGAGGGTATCGAGGCCGTGTGTCGCGGGGTCGATGCGGTGGATCTGCGCAAGGAGGGCGCCGAGCTGGGCCGGAAGGGCGCGACGGGCTTCGGCGTAGATATCCTCGCGCAGGAGGCGGCGCGGGAGGGTCTCACCGTCGACGCGGCGGACGAAGAACGACTCGCCTTTACCGATGGTTTCGTCGCCGACCCACAGCGGCTCCGGGGCGGGCACGCCATCGTCGAAGGCGGCCTTCATGAGGCGGAACTCCATGGGGCGCGAGAGAGCCTTGGCGGCGCCGCGCACATCGCGCTGGAGGATGAGTGGAAGCGTCTCCTTCTCGCCATCGCGCGCGACGATCGCGTCGAGCGACCACGTCTCACGCGAGGCGCCGCCAGTCAGGCGCTTGAGGTCCGAGACGGCGGCGATGCCGCCGGTCCGGGCGGCGATGAAGGACTCGATATTGCGCGCCAGGTCGTCGTTTTCAGTGCCCACGGAATCGCTCTCGACAAAGGGGGCGGACGCCAACGTCCGCCCCTGCCACTTGTACCTACGGCAACGCCGGCGCCGGCTACTCGACCTGGTCGAGGTATTCGGAGAGACCGTAGCCGACGGCATCGCCGCAGCGGTACTCGGTCATGCCTTCGCCGACGTGGGTGACCATGCCGCTGCGGCGGTTGCGCAGCGGGATGAAGCCCATGACCTTCCCGGACACATCGAGTTGCTCGCCGGTGTTGAGCTTGAGGTGGGCGACGAGGTCCTTGTGGAAGAGCCCGTTGTCCTCGAAGTCCGTATCGATATCCACGCCGACGATCTGGTCCATCTTGTCGCCGCGGTACACGACGCCGCCCTGGGTCCGGTTCTCGGGGTCGCGCCAGATGGTCGAGACCATCATGCCGAAGTCCGGGGCGAAGTTGATGGTGAGCCAGCGATAGCGATGGATCGCCTGCCAGTAGCGCGGACCCCAGGAGTGGTCGCGGAGTCCGAGCCCATCGATCTGCGTCACGACGCCATCGATCTCGACGGTGCCGGTGACCTTCATATGCTGCTCGTAGTGGGCCTTCGCGAACTCCTTCTCAGGATCGACGACCTTGTGGTTCGCGCCACTGCTGCCGTATGCGGGCCCCGCGGCCTCGTGCACGAGATCGACCTTTACGGGTTTGTGCGGGTTGTTTTTGAAGGCGGAGCTGGGGTCGGCCATCTGCGATGGGTCGGTGAGATAGACGGCGCGGCCCTCGTAGGTGGTGTGGAGCTTCTGGAGGCCGTCGATGACCTCGAACTTCATGCCGCCGGCGTCCATTGCGTCGTTGTCCGTTATCTCGGGGCGCTTGTACTGGAACAGGACGCTGCCGTCGGGCTGGTAGACCACGAGCGTCATCTCGGCGTAACCCTCGTTCGCACGATTGCCCAGGCGCAGGAAGCCGCCGGTGTTCTTCGCGCGGTCGAAGAAGTTGAAGTACATGCTCTCGTTGAAGTTCGACTCGGGCCCCAGCGGGTGCGTGTAGTCGTCCTTCGGGGTGATATCGCCATAGACCGCGACCATACTCGCGCCTCCTGAACATGCTCCCCGGACTGGTTCGAGTGTAGGGCAAGGCACCGGCAGATGAAACAAGAGAGGCCGACAGGGGTATTCACCACAGACGCACAGAAGGCACCAAAGGTTTTCAGGATCGTGCTTGGGCGGCTTACGCCCCTCACACAAGAGGACGAAACCCATCGCCCCCGGGCCCTGGATGCAATAGGCCGAGTCGGCGACTCGCTCCTACAGGCCGCTCACTCTGCCCGTCTATGCGTCGCAGGATCAGCCGACGCGGGCCAGCCTGGGTTCTTCCGTCTGGGCTACGGGAG
>JACRBR010000085.1 GCA_016213125.1 Chloroflexota bacterium
CGGACTCGGCGCCGGGGAACTCGCCCGGGCGCTTGCCTTCGGCCAGCCACGCGTCGAACGCCGGCACGTCGAGGCCGGCCTCGCTGTAACAGGCGCCGCGCAGGTCGCCCAGCGCCACGATCTTGAACCCTGCCTCATGCGCCAGGCGCGCCGTCCACGAGCCGACGTTGCCGTAGCCCTGCACGACGACGCGCAGGCCGCCGGGCTCGGCGCCGATGTCGCGGCACAGTTCCTGCAGCACCATGACGGCGCCGCGGCCGGTCGCCGCCTCGCGACCGTGCGAGCCACCCAGCTCGACGGGCTTGCCGGTGACGATGCCCGGCGTGTAGCCGTTCGCCGAGCCGTACGCGTCCATCATCCACGCCATGTCTTCGAGCTGGTGCCCATGTCGGGCGCGGCGATGTCGCGCGTGACGCCCAGGATGTGCGAGATGTTCTGCATGTAGCGGCGCGACAGGCGGTTCAGCTCGCCGTCGGTCATCTTCGTCGGATCGCAGTGCACGCCGCCCTTCGCGCCGCCGAACGGCACGTCGACGAGCGCGCACTTCCACGTCATGAGCGCGGCGAGCGCGCGGATCTCGTCGAGGTCGACGTCGGGGTGGAAGCGGATGCCGCCCTTGTACGGGCCGCGCGCGCCGTTGTGCTGCACGCGATAGCCGGAGAACACCTCCAGCTTGCCGCTGTCCATGCGCACCGGCACCTCGACGTGCATTTCCCTGAACGGCGACCGCAGCAAGAGCAAGATCTCGGGCTCGAGGCCGATCTGGCCGGCCGCGCGCTCCAGGTACGCCCCGGCGTCCTGCCACGCGGTGCCGCCGTTCGCCCTGCCGGGGAACGGGACGATGGTTGCCTGCTGCGGAACGCGCTGCACCTGTGCCATGCGGCCTCCCTGGGTGCATGTTCGGCGTCGGTGTTACAAACGGAGATAGGGGAGTTCGCCCGCCCGGGTAAGACTTCTCCCGACCACCGGAGCGATCCCGATGCGCTCGCCACCTCAGTAAGTCACGGGTTGGCCGATACCACTGATGTGACTAATCCCCAGAACACCGCCGTATCCCTGGTTTACCGACCGATGGGTGTTGCCCTCTTCGGCGTCATCACGGCCATCTTGTTCGCCGCGTGCGATCTGATTCCCTTCTACGACGTGGAATTAGCGTTCACGTTTGACAATCGTACAGACGCGATTCTTTGCGAATACCCGTCCTCACCGGACGCAGCGGCGGGATCTTGCGCTGCGGCGATCAAGCCTCACGGCCGAACAACATGGCGCCTTGGCTGCGCCGACGAGGGAAGCAGAGGGGCGGTCGACAGGTCCCCGATAACGCTCATCATCACAGTGAAAGAAACCGGCCAGGAGATCTACAACAGGACTGCGTCCTGCAAGGAGTGGAATGATTCGGATCGCAGGTTCGTCATCGAAGAGGACGGCGGACGGTTCATCGTCACGGATAGCCTCGCCGTATCTCCGTCGGGGCCGTAGGCGGTGCCGTGAACGAACCCACCCAGCACGACGGCGACGGCCTGCGCGACCGCGCGCGCTCATGGCCACCTAGGCAGGTGCAGGGGAACCACGACTTCGTCTGGGAGGTGGGCGCTGGGCTGCCGGTGATCCTGCAAGACACCACGGCAGGTCCGTCCGAGAACTCCACCCTGTACGTCTACGGCCTCGACGTCATCCCCGCAAACGACGGGCCGGAGTAGGCGGATCGCCCCGAACCCGCTTCCGGGTTTGGCGCGACAACGGCATGACACCTATACTCAAGAACGGAATAAGCGCATCGTTCACTTCTGAAACAGCGGCCGGTCCGAACCCGAACGACCACTGAAAACTGAGGACTGAAGACTCAGATGCCCTACACCATTATCGACACCTGCATCGGCTGTACCGCCTGCACAAAGCGTTGCCCCACCGACGCGATCACCGGCACCCGGAACGTCGTCCACGTCATCGACCCCAACCTCTGCATCGACTGCGGGGCCTGCGGCGTCGTCTGCCCGCCCGAGGCCATCCTCGACGACATGGGCGACGTCTGCCGGACCTTCCCGCGCAAGGAGTGGCCGAAGGCCATCGTCGTTGAGGACAACTGCATCGGTTCGGGGTGCGAGCTGTGCATCCAGGTCTGCCCCTTCGAGGCGCTGGAGCTGGGCGAGCCCGAGCGCACGCACGGCGACTTCTTCGGCATTGCCGTGCTTAACGAGCGCAAGTGCACCGGCTGCCGGCTGTGCGAGGACGCCTGCGGCTGGGGCGCGATCTACATCGACCCGCCGCGCGAGATGCTGAAGAAGATGGCGTGGCCCGACGAGCCCGAAGAGGCCCCGAAGAAGGGCAAGAAGGAGCTCGCCGAGGCCACCGCCTGACGCTGTGTCCGCGCCCGCGCCCGAGTAGACATCAACCGCCGGCCTTACTCCGTGCGCCACGAGTGCCGATATACTCCACGCGATGCTACGACCCGCCGCCGGCATCATGCTGTTCGCGACGCTTGGCGCTGCCCTGATCGGGGCGGCGTGCGGCGGCGGCTCCGGCACGACCGTCACGGAACGCACGGTGGGGGCTCGAACCTTCATCCCGAAGCCGACGCTTGAGGCGTCTTCGGGCTTCCCTGAGGTCGACGCCGTCATCGCCGCCGCGCTGGTCCAGGACGACATCGAGCTTGCGGGCCTGACCGGATACCAGACGCTTCCCTGCGAGACGGCGGAAGAAGCCGGTGACGGGCCCGAGTGCCGCGAAGGCGAATCGCCGGGCACGGAGGTCGAGGTGCTGGCGGCCACGACGTGCGAGAACGGATGGGTGCGGCCGGAGGCTGTGCCGGACGCTTACAAGGTGTCGTTTGCCCCGGATCCGCCGGAGCTTATCGCTGTGTACACGCCGAGGTTCAACGACTCGACGTTCGGCGGCGGGTTCGGTGCGACCGCCGTCGCGGTGTTCAAGACGGGCGTCCGCGAGAACGGCCTGACGCGCGGCGCGGCCCTCTATATCAATAAGGGGCGGACGGTGTGGATCCGTGGGGACTGCGCCGACCTGGTCGAACTGCTCGATCCCGCAGGTATCGACGCGTATCTCATCGCGCCGCCCGGCGCCGATGCGGCGCCGACGGACGATGCGTCTGCGGCGGAGACGCCGCCACCGGACGAACCGGGGGCGTCGCCCTAGCCGGAGTGTTCGCGGGCACAGTAAAGGCGGGACTTGCGTCCCGCCTTCGCCGCGCCCATCCGGGTGGGGGGCCGGATTAGCCGTTGTCGTCGCCGGGCGGGTCGTCCGCGCCGTGGCCGCCGTTGTCGTCGGCCGGGTCGTCCGCCGGGTCATCCGCGCCGTGGCCGCCGTTGTCGTCGGGCTCGTCCGCCGGGTCGTCCGCGCCGTGACCGCCGTTGTCGTCGGGCTCGTCCGCCGGGTCGTCCGCGCCGGGACCGCCGTTGTCGTCGGGCTCGTCCGCCGGGACGTCTGC
>JACRBR010000088.1 GCA_016213125.1 Chloroflexota bacterium
CGCTCGTCCGGGGCGAAGAGAACACAGGATAGCGAGGAGGAGGCATGAGCGATCGAGGGTTCGTCGTCTGGTTCACCGGGCTCTCCGGCGCGGGCAAGACCACCATCGCCGACGCCATCGAGCCGCTGTTGCGCGAGCGCGGCATCACGAAGCTCGAGAAGCTGGACGGCGACGTCGTCCGCACGCACCTCAGCAAAGGACTCGGGTTCAGCAAAGAGGACCGCGACACCAACATCCGTCGCATCGGCTGGGTGGCCGAGGTCCTCACGCGGAACGGCGTGTGTGTCCTTGCCTCCGCCATCTCGCCCTACCGCGAGATCCGCGACGAGGTGAAGGCGAGCATCGGCAACTTCGTCGAGGTCCACGTCCACTGCTCCATCGAGGAGCTGACGCGACGCGACGTGAAGGGCCTGTACGAGAAGGCCATCAAGGGCGAGATAAAGAACTTCACCGGGGTCAGCGACCCCTACGAAGAGCCCGTTAACCCGGACATTTACGTCGACTCGGAAAAAGAAGAGCTGGCCGATAGCGTCGCGAAGGTCATGGCCCGCCTGGAAGAGCTGGGCTACGTCCCCGCAAGAACACCAGCGTAATGCCGAGGCCGAAAACCGCACGGACAGGTCTTTAGACCTGTCCTGACTACGAACTACAAACCACGAACTCGGAGAACACATGCCAGGAACGGAACACGGACTCATCCCGCCGCATGGCGGCAAGCTCAACCCCCGCGAGGTCGGCGGCGACGCGGCGAAGGCGCTCGCTGATAAGGCAAAGTCACTGCCGCAGCGCCAGTTGAACTCACGCGAGCTATCGGACCTGGAGCTGCTCGCGAACGGCGGGTTCTCTCCCATCGACGGCTTCATGACCGCGCCGCAATACGAGAGCGTGGTCGAGTCTATGCACCTGCCGGACGGCCTGCCATGGTCGATCCCGGTGACGCTCAGCGCCTCGAAGGAGCAGGCCAAGTCGTTCCAGGGCGAGATCGCGCTGACCGACAGCAGCGGCACGCCGCTGGCGGTGATGACGGTCACCGACACCTTCGGCTACGACAAGACGATCGAGGCCGAGAAGGTCTTCCGTACCATCGAGGACAAACACCCCGGCGTGGCGGCGCTGTATGCGCAGGACGAGATGCTGGTCGGCGGGCCGGTGCACGTGTTCAAGCGCCCGTCGAATCCCACCTTCCCGGAGTACCGCCTGGACCCGGCGCAGACACGGGCCGCGTTCGTCGAGCGCGGCTGGAAGCGCGTGGTCGGCTTCCAGACGCGCAACCCCGTGCACCGTGCGCACGAGTACATCCAGAAAGCCGCGCTCGAGATCACCGACGGCCTCCTGCTGCACCCGCTCGTCGGCGACACGAAGTCCGACGACATCCCCGCCGATGTCCGCATGGAGTGCTACCGCGTGCTGCTCGACGGCTACTACCCGAAGGACCGCGTGCTCCTCTCGGTGCTGCCGGCCGCCATGCGCTACGCGGGCCCGCGCGAGGCCATCTTCCACGCTATCATGCGGAAGAACTACGGCTGCTCGCACTTCATCGTCGGGCGCGACCACGCCGGCGTTGGCAGTTACTACGGGACGTACGACGCGCAGCTGATCTTCGATGAGTTCGACCCGCAGAAGCTCGGAATCACGCCGCTCTTCTTCGAGCACACGTTCTTCTGCAAGAAGTGCGAGGGCATGGCCTCGACTAAGACCTGCCCCCACAGTCCCGACGACCGCATCTCCCTGAGCGGCACGCAGGTGCGGGAGTTCCTGACGCAGGGCATCGAGCCGCCGCACGAGTTCTCGCGCCCCGAGGTCGCCCGCGTGCTGATCGCGGCGGAGCGCGCGAAGGCGAACGCTGGCGGATGAGATGACGGAGCACGCGCAGAAGGCTGCTTTCCGGGCGCACGCCGCGTCCGCCAACCAGGAACAGCCACTGCACGTGCCGCAAAGCCTGCCCCGGCTCGTTGCGGCGGTTGCCGTGCGCGTGCTGTACGTCGTGGCGGCGCTGGCGATCTTCATCCTGGCCCTGCAGCTGCTGAAGACAGGCGCGGGCGGACTGAAGCCGGTGCTGGACCGCTTCGACGTGCACGGCACGGCGAACATCGTCGGCTTCGGCTGGCTGGGCTCGTACGGCGTGCTCAGCGGCTCGCCCGTGGCAGCGATCGCCCTCACGCTCTTCTCGAAAGACGTCCTCAACCAGACCGAGACCTTTGCGATGATCAACGGATCGCGCATGGGCGCGTCGTTCATCGTGCTGTTCGTCGGCTTCCTGTACTGGATCCGCGGCCGCCGCAATCCCGATGGCCTGTACATCGGCGTCGTGGCGTTGCTTGTGGCGTTCACGTTGTGGGGTCCAGTGATTCCGCTGGGCCAGCTCATCCTCCGCGAGGGCTGGTTCGGGGGCGTGCGATTCGGCAGCCCGGGGGCTGTGACGTCGCTGGTGAACGTCGTCTACGACCCAATCGTCGAGCGCATGGACGAGCATCTACCGCGCCTCGCGCTGTTCGGTATCGGCATGGCCGTGCTGCTGGCGAGCTTCAGCGTCTTCGACCGCGTGCTTCCGAATCTGGACGCACCGGGGCCGCGCTTCGAGCGCTTCGCGGCGTTCTTCCACAAACGCTACATGATGTTCGTGCTGGGCCTCATCGTTACCGGCATGACCATGTCCGTGTCGCTGTCGCTGACGATCCTGGTGCCGCTAACGCTCAAGAACTACGTGAAGCGGGACGGCATCATCCCGTACGTCATGGGCGCCAACATCGCCACCTGGATCGACACGCTCTTCGCGGCGCTGCTGCTGGACAAGCCGGAAGCCTTCACCATCGTCTTCGTCGAGATGATCACGGGGGCCGCGGTGTCGCTCTTCGTGCTGGTCTTCGCGTACCAGCCCTACAAGCGCTTCATCCTCGGTACCGCGCATCTTGCGACCCGCGACCGCCGCGGCTTCGGCATCTTCCTCGGCGCGATCCTCGTCGTCCCGGCGGTATTGCTTGTCTTATGAGGGCCTCTTGCGCCCGCCGGGCAGGGCTCGCTAGAATTGTTGATGTAATCGCTTAACTTTACCGACTTCCCGCCGGGTAGATTCAGAATCCCCTTCCCAGAGCCGGGAAGGAGCAGGGGTGAGGGCCCCGTTATGCGCATCTCCACCAAGGGTGACTACGGCGTTCGCGCCCTCATCGAGCTCTCCCACCACTACGGCGAGGGCACGATGCAGAGCGCCGAAATCGCCTCGCGCCAGCGCATCCCGGAGCCCTACCTGGACCAGCTCCTGACCACGCTCCGGAAGGCGGGATTCATCCGCAGCGTCCGTGGCCCGCAGGGCGGGCATGCGCTCGTGAAGTCGCCCGACGAGATACGGCTCTCCGACGTCATCCAGTCGCTCGAGGGGTCGCTGTCGCCGGTGTCGCACCTGCACGACGAGGGCTACCAGTGCCGCGCCGCGCACGAGGTGTGGCACACGGTCGAGGAGGAGACGAAGCGCATCCTCGATGGAGTCACCATCGCCGATCTCGCCGCGCGGGAGCGCGAGTACAACAGGACAGGCGGCCGCTATGTCATCTAGTACAGCCATCCAGCCTCGCCCGCTCATCGCGAACAGTGTGCTCGACCTCGTCGGCAACACGCCGCTGGTGCGGCTGGCGCGCGTCGTGCCGGAAGGCAGCGCCGAGATCCTGGGCAAACTCGAGTCGCTGAACCCGGCGGGCAGCGTGAAGGACCGCATTGCGCTCTCGATGGTCGAGGCGGCGGAGGCCGATGGCGCCATCAAGCCCGGCGATACTATCGTCGAGCCAACGTCAGGTAACACCGGCATCGGACTGGCGATGGTCTGCGCCGTGAAGGGGTACAAGCTCATCCTCACCATGCCAGAGGATATGTCGGTGGAGCGCCGCCGCCTGCTCACGCGCTTCGGCGCGCAGCTCGTGCTCACGCCGGCGATCGAGGGCATGAGCGGGGCCGTGTACGCCGCGCAGGAGCTATGCGAGAAGAACAAGACGCACTTCATGCCGCAGCAGTTCAACAACGCGGCAAACCCGGAGATCCACCGCCGCACGACCGCGCGGGAGATACTCGCGGCGACGGACGGCAAGATCGATGCGTTCGTGGCCGGCGTCGGCACCGGCGGCAGCATCACCGGCGTCGGTGAGGTGCTGAAGCAGGAGGTGCCGGGCATCGCGATCGTGGCGGTCGAGCCGTCGAAGTCGCCTGTACTCGCTGGAGGCAAAGCGGGCATCCACGCGATCCAGGGCATCGGCGCCAGCTTCGTGCCCGGCGTCCTGAACCGCGATGTATACGACGAGCTCATTGCCGTCAAGGACGAGGACGCGCTCGCCATGACCGGTCGCCTGACGCGGGAAGAAGGCCTGCTGGTCGGCATCAGCTCCGGTGGGAACGTCTGGGCGTCCTTACAGGTGGGGAAGAAGCTGGGACCCGGGAAGCGCATCGTGACCATGCTGTGTGACACCGGCGAACGTTACCTCAGCGTCAATCTGTGAGAGATTGCGCACGAGTTGAGACAGAGAACTGGGAAATAAGAACTGATAAGTTGAAGGACGCAGTCATGGACCACGGACACCTGCACCTCGATCGCAACACCGGCACGGTCGACCCGCTATCGCACCTGCCGTATCCGACGACGAACACGCGCCTCGCTCGCGGCGGAGGGACCGATATGCCAGCAGTTTCCGTGTACATTCCCACGCCGTTCCGGAAGATGACGGGCAATCGCCAGCACGTCGAGGCCGAGGGGGCTGACATCGGCGAGGTGCTGGCGAACGTCGACAAGCAGTTCCCGGGGTTCCGCTCGCTGGTCTTCGGTAGCGGCGAGGAAGTCCCCGCGCACATCAACATCTACCTGAACAAGCAGGAGATCTCGTCGCTGCAAGGGATCCAGACGAAGGTGAGCGAAGGCGACGAAGTCGCCGTGATCCCGGCGCTGGCGGGCGGCGCCGGTGATGGCGCGTCGCAGAACGGCACGGCGCCGAACGCCGCGGCTCCACGCAAGCGCATCGGCGCACTGACGGCCGAGCAGGTGAACCGCTATTCCCGGCACATCATCATGCCCCAGGTGGGCCCCTCCGGTCAGCGCAAGATCATGGAGTCGAGCGTGCTCATCATCGGCGCGGGAGGCCTCGGCTCACCGATCGCCGTATACCTGGCGCTCGCCGGCATCGGCAAGATCGGCATCGTCGACTTCGACACCGTCGACATCAGCAACCTGCAGCGCCAGATCCTGCACCAGAACGACGACATCGGCAAGCACAAGGCTGAGTCCGCGAAGGAGACCATCCACGCGTACAACCCCGACGTCGAGGTCGTAACGCACAAGGTGCCAATCACCTCCGACAACTCGATGGACATCATCAGCGGCTACGACTACGTCATCAACGGCGCCGACAACTTCGCCGCGCGCTACCTGGTGAACGACACGTGCTTCTTCCTGAAGAAGCCGCTCATCGACGGTTCGATCCTGCTGTTCGACGGCCAGGTGACGGTGTACCTGCCCGACAAGGGCTGCTACCGCTGCCTCTACCCCGCCCCGCCGCCTCCCGGCATGGTGCCAAGCTGCGCCGAAGCCGGCGTGCTGGGCGCGCTCTGTGGCACTGTGGGCACCATCCAGGCGACCGAGGTCCTGAAGCTCATCCTCGGCGTGGGCGATTCGCTGCACGGGCGCCTGATGCTGTACGACGCACTGGCCATGGAGTTCCGGCAGGTGCGCATCCGCAAGGATCCGAACTGCGTGCTCTGCGGCGAGAACCCGACGGTCACGGCGCTCATCGACTACGACGCGTGGTGCGGTGGCGCCTTCGGCCACACGAACGAAGAAGAGCAGAAGGCCGCCGATGCCGCAAAGGCGTTGAAGGCGAACGCCTGAGTTAGGGTCGCGGCTGCGCCGTCGAATCGTACATGGGGCGGAGCTGAAGCTCCGTGGGTACTGGTGGGAAACGGAAGACACACGTAAGGGGATCCGGAACATGGTGATCGAGGTAAAAGTCACATCCGTGCTGCAGAAGCTCACGGGCGCGAAGGTCGTCCAGGGCGAAGGCGGCAACGTCTCGGAGCTGCTTTCCGATCTGGACGGCAGGTATCCCGGGTTCAAGAACCAGATCATGCAGGACGGCAACCTGCACCGCTTCGTGAACATCTACCTCAACGATGAGGACATCCGATACCTCGACCAGCTCAACACCAGGCTGAAGGAAGGCGACTCCATCTCGATCCTCCCCGCGCTGGCGGGAGGGAGTTGACAGTTCACGGTTAACAGTCCACAGAGGCGCGCTCTGTGAACTGAGAACTGTGAACTGATAACTGTGAACTGAATGCTGTACCACGACCTCATCGAAGCCATCGGCAACACGCCCATCGTGGGCATGCCACGCATGTCGCCGAAGCCCGGCGTGCGTCTCTACGCGAAGCTGGAGGGGCAGAACCCCAGCGGCAGCGTGAAGGACCGCATCGCCAGGTACATGATCGAGGAGGCGGAGCGCACCGGCGTCCTCACGAAGGACCGCATCATCCTGGAACCCAGCTCCGGCAACACCGGAATCTCGCTGGCGATGATCTGCCGCATCAAGGGATATCGCCTGAAGGTCGTCATCCCTGAGAGCGTCAGCTCGGAACGCACGGAGCTGCTCATCGCCTACGGGGCGGAGGTCGTGTACTCCGACGGCCTGCGCGGCACCAACGGCTCCATCGAGAAGGCCAAGGAGATCGCTGCCGAGGACCCGACGTACTGGATGCCCTACCAGTACGGCAATGAGATGAACCCGCGCGCCCACTACGAGACCACCGGCCCCGAGATCCTGCGCGACCTGCCGGAGATCGACGTGTTCGTCGCCGGCATGGGCACCGGCGGCACGCTGACGGGCACCGGGCGCTACCTGAAGGAGAAGAAGCCGGGCGTGAAGATCGTCGCGGCGGTTCCGCACCCGGGCGACCTCGTGCAGGGTCTGCGCAGCCTGGAGGAGGGCTTCATCCCGCCCGTCCTCGACGAGAGCATCCTCGACGGCAAGATCGTCGTCGATTCGCGCACGTCGTTTGCTTCGTCGAAGGAGCTGACGCAGAAGGAAGGCATCTTCGCCGGCATCTCTGCCGGCGCCGTCGTGAAGACGGCCCAGCGCGTCGCCGAGCGTCTCGACTCCGGCAACATCGTCTGCCTCTTCGCCGATGGCGGCTGGAAGTACCTCAGCACCCAGCTCTGGACCACCAACTACGAAGACCTCCCGGAGGACATCGAAGACAAGATCTGGTGGTAGTACTGGTTGGTACCGGGAGATACGGGATGGTACCGAACGTGACGCCGTGGTATGGCGAGCCGACTGTACTTCGATGCCCGTAGCGAAGGCTTAAACCGCAACTACTTCGGCCGGAGGCCACTACATTCCAGGCAGAGCCGGATTTCGCCGATCGAGGATCGCCTCCATCCGTTCGCGGATCATGGCGTCGAACTCGGGATGTGTCAGAACGTAGAGCTGATCCGCGCGGATGGCGTTGAAGACGCCTTCAGTAACAGCGCCGGGTGCCATGCCCGCGGCCATCATCTCGCGCAGGGCCTCGAACTCAGCCGGATCTCGCTTATCGGGTGGCCGCGGTCCGAGTTCTTCCGGCCAATTGCGCGAAGACTCCAGGATGTTCGTACTCATTAGTCCCGGACACAGCACCGAAACGCCGATGCGTGCATCGGCGATCTTCAGTTCGAGGAACAACGTCTCGGAAAGCGCGAGGACGCCCGCCTTCGCGACGTTGTAGGCGCCTCCGAATGGCATAGGGATCAGCGCTCCGATTGAGCACGTATTGACGACGTGCCCTTCCTCCCCGTGCGCAATCATCCCTGGAATAAATGTCCGGACAGCATGCGCGAACCCCCAGAGGTTGACGCCGAGCGCCCAGTCCCACTCCGCCGGGGTTTGCTCCCAGAGAGCCCCGCCACTCGCGACGCCTGCGTTGTTGAACAGTACGTGAACGTTCCCATAGGCCTCGATGGCCTTCGCGTGCAGGTTTTCGATGGAATCGAGCTTGCGCACGTCGGTTTCTACCGCGAGGACGTCACCGCCCCGTTCGAGCAGTGCTTCCTCGGCCTTCTTCAGCGGCTCAACCTCGACATCGGCCAGTACGACACGCATCTTGGCCTCAACGCACCGCCCTGCGAGCGCGCGACCCAGGCCGCTGGCCGCGCCCGTCACCACAGCCGTCTTGCCCTCAAACCGCTCCATGCGATGTTCCTCCCCGAACGGCGACTGATGCCACGCGCAAGTATAGGCGCGCGGTTTGATGCGGCATACTGCGCCCTGAGCGGCTGCGGTTTCGTGCTCGGGCGGACCCGGCTATCGGAGGACATCATGCCGGAGCGGGAAGACCTACTCGCCGCTATCCGGGCGATCGAGGCTCAAAGGGACATCCTCGGCGCTGCGGCCGTCGAGACTACGGTCGGGCCACTGCGCGCGCGTCTCGCTGCGCTTGGCGACGCCCTGTCTGCCCCGCCACCATCGCCGGAGGGCGAGCGCAAGCAGGTCACGGTCATGTTCGCCGACCTGTCGGGCTTCACGACGTTGAGCGAGACCGCCGACGCAGAGGATGTGCGCAACCTCGTCAATTCTTGCTTCGAGCGGCTCGGTTCGATCGCGACGCGGATGGGCGGGTACATCGACAAGTTCATCGGCGATGAATTGATGGTGCTTTTCGGCGCGCCACGGTCGCTTGAAGATCACGCGTCACGCGCCCTTCTTGCCGCCCTCGAGATGCGGGATGCGCTGGTCGTGTTCAACGGCGAACACGCGGCGTTGCGCAGCAATCCGCTCGGCATGCACTTCGGGATCAACAGCGGCCTTGTGATCGCGGGCGGGATGGGCCTCGAAGCGAAGCGCGAGTACACCGTGATGGGCGATCCGGTCAACGTCGCGGCGCGGCTGGCGGCGCAGGCCCCGACAGGCTCGATCTTCGTCGGCGCCGATACGCGAAGGCTTGTCGGCCCGGGGTTCCAGTTTGACGAGCGTGGAGCGCTGACGCTCGAAGGCCGCGCCCAAAAGGTCGACGTGTTCGAACTCACGTCACTGACGGAGGCGGCGCACACGACGCGGCAGCGCCAGACGGCGACTGCGCTCGTCGGTCGTTCGGACGAGCTTCGCACGTTGCAGGACATGTTCGACTCCGTTGCTGCTGAAAGCCGATCGCGCTCGGTCGCGATTGTCGGACCCGCCGGGATCGGAAAGTCGCGTCTGTTCGAGGAGTTTCGTACATGGGCTTCGACGGAACGGCCCGAGGCACTACTGCGGGTCGGCGCCGCCCTTCCTCACACCTCGACGACACCGTATCACCTTGTGGCGGATCTGATTCGCGGCGCGCTCGACGTGCGCGAATTGGATGCTGCTGCCGCGATCCGCGGCCGTCTCGACGAACGTCTGCATGACCTGAATATCGACGATACGTCCACCGGCGACGCGCTCGCGATGGTCCTGGGGATCGAATCGGACGCAGCCACGGCGGACATCGCGCCACGTGCGCGGCGCGCTCGCATCACGTCTGCGATAGTCAATGTTGTGCGGGCGATCGGCACGCGGTCGCCCGTTGTCCTCGCCTTCGAGGACCTGCACTGGGCCGATATCCAGTCCATAGAGCTTCTGAAGGATCTATCCGCCGAACTAAAGGAGAGCCGCATCCTGTTTCTCACACTGACGCGGCCGATAACCGACGACGATGCCAAGGCACGGGAGGTCGAGGCGCAACTGCTTTCGGCCGCGAACGCGCGCATCGTCCTCGACGAGCTGGGATCCGAGAGCTGTGTCGAGCTTGTGCGA
The DNA here is from genome assembly GCA_016213125.1 of Chloroflexota bacterium. Lineage (GTDB taxonomy): Bacteria > Chloroflexota > Dehalococcoidia > DSTF01 > JACRBR01 > JACRBR01. The sequence continues at coordinate 9,780 of JACRBR010000088.1, forward strand.
GCGCTGGCGCCCGGCCTCGAAGCGTGGCCGGACGCACTTCAAACGATCATCCGCAAGGGTCAGGGCAATCCGTTCTTCGTGCAGGCGATCGTGGGCACACTCGTCGATCAGGGCATTGTCGTCCACGACGAAAATAGCGGGCAAGTGTCTGTGTCGGGTGCGATCGACGACGTCACAGTGCCGGACACGGTCTGGGGTGTCCTTGCCGAGCGCATCGACCGCCTGAGCGCAGACAACAAGCAAGCGCTCCAGATGGCCGCCGTCATCGGGCTAGTCTTCTGGGAGGGGTTGCTCGGCGATCTCACTGAGAGTGGCGCATCGCTGGATGCAGGTCTGCGCAGTCTCGAGGAACGCGCCCTGATCGACTCGGTAGGTCCGGCGGCGTTCGACGGCGACTGGGAGTGGACGTTCCGCCACATGCTCGTGCATGAGGTCGCCTATGCCGGCATGCTGAAATCCGTGCGCCGAAGCGCGCACCTGCGTGTCGGCAATTGGCTCGAGCAACGCGCGGATGATCGCCGCGAGGAGCTTGCACCGTTGCTTTCGTATCACTTCGGCCGCGGTGAGGACTGGGCGAAGGCGGCAGAGTTCGCGGAGGTCGCGGCCGGGCGAGCGGCGCGGATCTATGCCAACCGCGAAGCGGCCGCCGCGTACCGCCAGGCCGTCGAAGCACTCACGATGGTTCCACCGGATGCTGCGACTCAGCGCCGAACGATCGAACTCGCTCTCAAGTTTTCGTCAGTGGCGCTTGATGTGCCGGCGGACGAAGTTCTACCGGTGCTCGAACGGGCGAAGGCTCTGGCGCAAGAGCTCGGCGACGGAGAACTCATCTTGCGTGTCCAGGGTGGCATCGGCGCGTATCTCTGGGTGAAGACCTCACGCCGCCGCTTCTGATGGTTCGGGCCTCGCGTTACCACGGTCTCTGTGACGAGCGAAGTGCCAATCCGATGGTCTCTTCGTTCTCCGACAGCATTCATCGCCAAGGAGGTCCGCATTTTGTAAGTCATCTGCAAATCAACCTGCATGCAAGGTTGGTACGGATAGGTAAGCGTTGGTACGAGCGACCCGACGCGCAGGCACAAAACGGGCGGCCCCGGTACTGGTTGGGACGGCCTGTCGGCGAGACAAGATCTGGTGTTAGTGGCGGGGAAGTTCCTGTCTGCACGGAAATTGGACCGTTCACGGCCGAGGGGCACGCTTGACCTCGCACGCGATCACGCCCGCAGATCAAGTGACGGGCGCGCGCCGTTCGGATCGAGCCAGGACACGTACTGCACCAGGGCCGCAGGGCTGGTGAGGGCCGGGGAGGCGGCCCACCGGTGCAGCGGCTCGATGCCGTGCCACACCATGCCGATGTGCTGCTCCGGATCGGCGTCGATCACGGGATCCGGGTCGACCAGTCCGAAGGCGCGGCGCAAGCTCTCGACGTCGTCCTTCTTGCCGGTGAGGAACTCCCAGCCGGGCCCCACCTGAAACGCGCTCGCGTATTCCGCCCGCACGAACGGGGTGTCGTGCTCGGGATCGAGCGAGATCGAGTAGAAGAAGAGGTCGCGGCCCACGCGATCTCCCATGAGGTCCTGGACCTCCTTCAGGTTGATCGTGGTCATGGGGCACAGGTCCTTGCAGGCCGTGAAGATGAAGCTGATGAGGACGCTCTTGCCCTTCAGAAGGTCGTCGTAGAACCGGACCTTGCGATTCTCGTGCGTGCGCAGCCACACGTTCGGGAACTCTCCGCGCGCGGTCACGGCGCTCCCCGCCTCGTTGTTTCCGTCACGGCCCCAGCGGCCAAGGACGGTCGCGGCGACCGCGGTGGATCCGGCCGCCGCGCCACGGGATCCCAGGAATGCGCGTCTGCTCAAGGATTTCATCGGTTGGAGCTCCTCCTACGGCACGATTTGCCAGCGCAGCATCATGGCGTGATCTTCATGCACCGTGTTGTGGCAGTGCAGCGGGTAGTCGCCCAGGAAGTCCCGGAACTGGATGAACAGCTTCGTCTCGCCCACGCCCTGGGTACCGAGCGCCGCCTGCCCCATGCGCACAACGTCCTTGCGGGCGATCTCGTCGATGGGCGGGGCCTTCCCGTTGCGGGAGAGGAGCTGCATCTCCTCGAAGTGGATGTGCACCGGGTGCTGCCAGCCGCCTCCGGACTTGAAGGTCCAGATCTCGGCCGTGTTCTGTTTGGGCGCTGCGCGGATGACGTTCGGGTCGAAGAACTCCCCGTTGATCTGCCAGGCGCCGTTCGAGCGCCCGAACGACCATTCGCGCGTCTGCGCGGCAGCCCGCCGCGCCGGGAGATCCAGGAGCTTGTCCGGGATGCGGCTGGGGTCGTCGACGGCGTCCGGCCCGGCGACACGGAACTCGACGATGTTTGTCGGGGCGATGAACTTTCCGGTGGGCCCGCGGCCGTTCGTCTGCTCCAGCCTGTTCTGCAAGTAAATCCGGTCGCCGACCTTCGCCTTCGAGAAATCCACGATGACGTCGACGCGCTCGGCGACCGACATGCGAATGCTCGTGCGCGTAAGCGGCCGCGGCAGCAGGTTTCCGTCGTTGGAGATCTGGACGAAGGGCTGGCCGTTGCTCAGGAAGAACTCGTACACCCGCGACGGGCCTCCGTCGAGGAGACGGAAGCGGTACTTGCGCTTCTTCACCTCGAGGAACGGCTGGATCTTGCCGTTTACCGTGTACTTATCGCCCAGGATGCCGTCAAGGTTGAAGCGGTCGAACAGCATCTCACCTGTATTGAGGTCGAACACCTTGTCGGCGAAGATCATCGGGATGTCGTAGGGGCCGCTGGGCAGGCGCAGGCCGCGGGTCTCGTCATTGCAGTCCAGCTCGATGTCGTCGCTAAACAGCGTATAGAACGCCGCGAGCCCCTTGTAGACGTTTTGCGACGTGAAGTCGAAGCGGTGGTCGTGGAACCACAGGAAGCCCATCGTCTCGCGCACGTCGCCCTGCACGGTCCGGCCGTTGAGGGTGCTGGTGGGATGGGTGCTGGCGAACCCGGCGCGGACGTTCGGGTAGTGGTAGTCCTTGAACTGCCCCGAGTCGTAGAAGTGCGTGGGGCCGCCGTCCGATTCGGAGGCAGTGTGGCCGTTGTGCAGGTGGGTCGACGTCTGGTTAATGCCAAACCCGTGGTTGTCCATGGGCAGCGCGTTGTGGACGCGGTGCACCACGGGCTCGCCGTATCGCGCGTTGATGCGGAACGGGGCTACACGGCCCGTCGCCGCCTCCACGAACGTCCAAATGGGATACGGCGGCATGCCGTCAACTGCGGGGTAGAAGGAGTGCGCGACCGGCATTTCAATGGACTCGTACTGTCTTGCCGGGAGGAACTCCTCCCATCGCTGGTGCTGCGGCCGGTTCGCCTCCGTAAAGCCCAACGGGCTGTACGCGCCGTCTCCCTTGTCCAGGACGGTCGTGTTGGCGGACGGCGATGGGTTCGGGCCCTTCGTGGGTCCCGGATTGAGGGTCACGGGCGTCATGGCGGGCGGAATGTAGAGCGGCTCAGCGAATGGCGTGTTGGGTGGGCTGATTAGCGTCAGGCCATCGGCGTGCGCCCAGTACGGCCGGAAGTTCGGCGTGCTGTAGAGGGCGGCCAACCCGGCGCTGCCGGCCACCAGCCCCATCCGCAGCAACTCGCGGCGGTTGAAGCCCGCCTTCTCAATGTCGCGGAGTTCCTGCACGTAGCGGCGTTCAGCTTCGGTCCGCCTCGTGTCCCTGGATTTCAGGATATTGAATGACATGGCGCGCTGCCCCCTCGTCTGACGCCCGGACTCTGTGATGGAGCGAGCGTACGCGAGCTGTGCGCGCTATGTCTTGAACGCGGCGTATGATTTATCTGCGGGAATCCTGAGAACTGGATTAGCGTTTCATTAAGAACATACGTCCGCACACCGATCGCGAGGGGTGAGACGATGGTCGGTTGACAAACCTGCCGATCAGCGAGACATTCGGCCAGTTTCGAACGCCTCTGTTTGCGTTATTAATCTCTGTGATCATCGGAGTGGGAGGGCGCTCCGGCCGGCGGCGTGCCCGCGTGGCCGACCGTGGCCTTCCGTGTCCGAAGGGGCTTGTGGGGGCATGGTCAGTCGCTCATTAGGACGGCGTAGTGGGTCCGCAACCAGGCTGGACGCCGGGCGTGATGGCGCGATTCGGGTCCTTATCCTCGGGCGCTCGAATGGCCTGACGGCGCTGCTTCAGCACCTGCTCCAATCCACCGGCGGCGAGCTGCTGTTGGCGAGCAACCGCCTGCGCGACCTCCCCGACGTCGGGGCCTGGAATCCGGACCTGGTGCTGGTCGAGTGCGGCGAGCCGCACGAGGAGGCGCTTCGCGTCTGCGACGCCGTCGCTCGTAGCTGTCCCGATGCGCAGATCATGCCGGTGATCTACAACGTGCCGCCCGACGGCGACGCCTCCCTCATCCTGAGATTCTCCGACAGGGCCAGCGACTTCTTCGTCTGTCACCCCTGTTCTCCCGACGACAGCCAGCTGTGCCACTCATGCATGCAGACGCACCTCCTCCCGCGGCTGCACGTGCTGTTGGAACGCGGGCGCCAGGCGGCCGAGCGCCGCGCGACCGTGGTCCTTGGCGATCTGGAGATCGACCTGCGGAGCCACCGAGTGCGCAGGGGAGGGGAGAGTGTCCACCTGAGTCCGACCGAGTACCGGGTGCTGGCGTACCTCGCGAGTCAGCTGGGCCGCGCGGTGAGCCGCGACGAACTGCTAGGCGAGGTTTGGGGGGACACCTATGACGGCGCAACCAACGTGCTGGACGTGGTGATCCACGCGTTGCGCCAGAAGATCTGCAACGATCCCTCGCACCCGGCGATGATCGCCACAGTACGCGGCTTCGGTTACCGCCTCGACAAACCGTAGGCTCATCGCCGACCGGGCGTCGGGAGGTATGCTCAGGGGTCCTCGAGGTGCCGCACCGCATCATCAGGAGGCGTAGCCATGCCGGTCATGTTTCTGCCGTTCGAGATTGCCGCGATGCTGACGGCCGCCGCGCTGTTTGCGGCGATGCTCGTCGTCAACCAGTGGTTGTTTGGCGTCGGCCTCTAGGTAACGTACTCAGAACGCGCTGACCAACACCCGTTACGCCTGCGCCTCCAGCGTTTCGGCGTTCTCCTCCTCCTTCACGGCGGCCGTCAGCAGCGCGTCGCGTGCACCTGTATCCGTCTCGTCCGCGGCCAGCGCGCGGTACATGGCCGCGCCTCCGCGCTCGAGCTGCGCGAGCAGCGCCTTCTGTTCGGCCGTGGACTTTCCCGCAAAGAGCGCCGTCAGCGTCTCCTGCTCGGTCTGCTTCGCCTCCAGCACGATCTGCGTCTGCGTCACCAGTGCCAGCAGGCGGCCCTCCGGGTTCGTGACGCGCGTCTGCCACACCATCGTCCGCTTGCCGCGGTGCAGTGCCACGCACTCCGCGCGCAGGGTCTCGCCCGTGCGTCCGGGTGCGAAGAAGTTGGTCTTGGACTCGATCGTCGTAGTGCCGGCGCCGGGCGGAAGGTTCAGCCCCGTAGCCGTGCCACCGAGCGAGTCCGCGAACGCCATGATGGCGCCGCCGTGCAGGATCCCGGGCGTCGTGCACAGCTCCTCGCGCACCGTCAGGGCGGCGATGATGCGCTCCGGCGCCGCCTCGATGAAGCGGATGCCCAGCAGCCCGCCGAACATCCCCTCGTGGTACGTCTGTAGCGATTCGGCCAGAGTCATCGAGTGCTCCTTCCTGGTTGGACGCGAACGCCTGATCGTCGCGCTGTATCTCGGACATCGCAAGTGCCGCAACCCCGCCCCCAATCGGTGCCAATCGCGGCCGCGCCTGTACTATTGGGTACCTGAGCACCGAGAACTGACCACTGACGACTGAGAACTCCCATGTACCGCACCGAGATCGAAGCCACGCTGGACCACGACCGTGTCTGGCTGCTCGAGACCTACGCCATGCTCCCGTCCGGCGACCTCGAGCGGGGGGTCACGAAGAGCGAGCACGACCCATCGTCGATGTGGAGCCCAAAGGACCACCTCGCCCACCTGGCGGGGATCGAGCACAACTTTGTGCGCATGATCCGCCGTCACGTCGAAGGCGACCCCAACCCCGTCGGCCTGCGCCAAAACGCGGATGGGACCGCGCGCACGATGGAGCAGATCATGGCCACGGTGCACGAGATGACCGAGGACTGGGTCCGCGAGCACCGCAGCAAGACGCTCGCGGAGGTCGTCACTCTCGGCCAGAAGGCCCGCGCCGAAACGCTCGCACTGCTGGCGGAACTGACGGACGCACAACTGGCCGAGAAGCTGCCGGGGGCGCCCTGGGCGGACGGTACCATCGGCGGTGTCCTGGCGACGAATGCGATGCACGGCCGCATGCACTGGGGGTGGGTTAAGGAGGGGATGCGCGGGCTCGGAATCTCCCCGCCGCGATGAGTCACCAGCGCGGAGGCGGAAAAGATTATGCAAACTGCACCCGAATCGCCTAGATCGGGCGATTGTGACGCCTGTAACATGGAGACTGAACGCCGTTCAGTTATCCGGAGCGAGATACCTCATGGCAACCGCCTCTCCCACGTATGGCACACGCAAGCGCGGGGCCGCGCCTCGGAGCAGGCCGCGCCGCTTCGTGAACGTCGGCCGGATGCTCGCCCGCGTGTTCATCGGCTACAAGCTCATCTCGTTCCGCGAGAAGCGCAAAGGTAAGGAGTGGGCCGAGCCTCGGCGCATGAAGCACCACCGCTGGAGCGCTGAGCGCTTCTACGAGACGGCGGTGAAGAACCAGGGCCTGCTGATCAAGACCGGCCAGCTCCTGGGCACACGGCCCGACGTCCTGCCCGAGGCCTACGTGGAGGTGTTGTCGCGCCTGCACGACGAGGTGCCGCCTGAGCCGTTCGACAGTATCGAGCACATCATCGAGCGCGAGCTGGGCCGTCCGCTGGAGGAGATGTTCGCCGAGTTCGACCGCGACCCCGTAGCGTCGGCGTCGCTGGCGCAGGTGCACCGCGCGGTGCTGCACGACGGGCGCGTCTGCGCCGTGAAGGTGCAGTACCCCGGCATCGAGCACATCGTCGATATCGACCTCGACAACATGGCGTTCTTCATCCGCGTGCTGAACCGGCTCGACCGCTCTATGGATTACCGGTTTGTCGCCGACGAGATGCGCGAGACGATCCCGAAGGAGCTGGACTTCATCAACGAGGGCCACAACGCCGAGCGCGTCGCTCACGACTTCTCGTACGTCGAGGACATCGTCGTGCCGAAGATCTACTGGGACTTCACCAGCCGGCGCGTGCTGACCATGGAGTACATCGATGGCGTGAAGATCACCGACGTCGCGGCGCTGGAACGCATGGGTATCGAGAAGTCCGACGTCGCGAAGATCCTTGTGCACAGCTTCGCCGAGATGATCGTGCGCCACGGCTTCTTCCACGCCGATCCGCATCCCGGCAATCTGATGGTCCTGCCGGGACCGAAGCTCGTGCTGCTGGACTTCGGGCAGGCGAAGGACCTGGGTCCGGCGTTCCGGGACACGCTCGTGCGTTTCACGCGGACGCTGCTGAGCGGGAACCAGCGCGAAATGGGCACCGCCTTCCGCGACCTGGGCTTCCGCACGAAAGCGGACACGTCCGAGGGCTACGAGCAGCTCGGCGATGCGTATATCGGCCGCATCGCGAAGCGCATGCACGAGACCGGCGAGGGCTACGCGAAGATGGACCAGTTCGAGCAGTCGTACGAGCAGGCGACCACGCTGCTGAAGAAGAACCCGCTGACGGCGGTGCCGCCGGAGCTGCTGATGGTCGGGCGCGTGTTCGGGCTCTTGAATGGACTGAGCATGACGCTGGACGCCAGAACGAACATGATGGTCGCGTTCGCCCAGCTCGCCGACGAGATGGAGGCGGAGCGACTGGCCACGTTGCCCGATCCATCCACCAGCGGCGTTGCCACGAACGGCGCCCGCCCCATGCGCCGCCTCCTGGAGGCGTAAATGTCAAGGCAACCGCCTGAGTGCCGAGTATACTGGTGTTCGAGGCCAGCCTTCCGATGACCATAGAAGATCGCCTGCATTCCCCTGAAGTGGACGCTCAGCTCGATCGGGAAGAACTCGCTCGCCGGAAGATTGCGCGTGTGAAGGCGAACAAGACGTTCATGGATGGCCTTCGCGCGTCGATTGAGGCGCGACTTCGCGGTGAGAAGGGAACACCCTTCGAAGAGCTCCAGTGGAAGAAGAAGGATGCCTGAACGACGCGCCATTATCATGGACGTGTCCGCGCGCTACTTCTTCGAACGCATTGCCACCTACGACGAACAAGCAGAGATCGGCCGCATTGTTACCTGGATTTGCGAGCATCCGTTCGCGGACGACGAGACAAAGCTCCCGTTCTCGTACCCCCCGTTCGAGGGCTTGCTGTATTACGGCGATCGCTTCTGGGTGGCGTACCAGATATCCGGTCCGGGCGAGATAACGGTCGTGAACATCGGATTCGAGGAAGAGCCTCCCCGACCGGAACGCGGGGACGCACTCTAACCCGGCCGTTCAATCTCCATGAAGCGTTACCGTCCCTATGAGTGCAGCGTCTAGCCTATAGCCTCCAACCGCCGTATCCTCTCCCCACACCACGCAGGGAGCGGACATCCATGCCAGAACGCGCCCTCGACGGCCTGCAGGTCGTCGACATCTCGCAGGGGATCGCCGGCCCCTACGCCACGAAGCTGCTGGCCGATGCGGGCGCGCTCGTGACGAAGGTGGAGCCGCCCGGGGGTGACTACTCCCGCCGCCTCGGCCCCTTTCCGGGAGACGTGCCGGATCCGGCAAGCTCCGGCCTGTATCACCAGCTGAACACGAGCAAGCGCGGTATCACACTCGACGTGTCGGTTGCGTCGGGGCAGGTGGTGCTGAAAAAGTTGCTAGCCGGCGCCGACGTGTTCGTCGCGGGCGAGAAAGCGTCCACGCTCAAGGCATGGGGCCTCTCGTACGACGACCTGAAGGCCGACTTCCCGGATCTGGTCGTCGCGCAGGTCTCGCCGTTCGGCGCCACGGGCCCCTACGCCGAATACGACGGCAACAGCCTCACGGCCATGGCGATGAGCACCATCATGTACAACACCGGCGAGCCCGACCGTGAACCGCTGGCGACCGGCGGCGAGCCCGGCGAGTACATCGCGGGCGTGCAGCTCTGGATCGGCATTCTTGCCACGTTGGAAAATCGCGCGAAGAACGGCGGAGGCGACCACGTCGACGTCGCGATGTCGGACGCGGTGGCCTGCGCGGACGAGTACAACTCCGCGATGTATGGCTTCCAGGGAGCCATCCGCCGCCGCTACTACTCGCGGCACATCTTCGGATACCCGAACGACATCATGGCCTGCGCCGATGGCCACGTCGTCGTCATCCCTGGCGCGGGCGGCTTCCGCTCGCCGCTGACGCCCGACGTCGTCTCGCCGATGGCGCTGCTTCTCGAGGACCCGGAGCTCGACAACAATCCCGTGTTCACGGGCGCCGGCGAGCGCATGATCCGCTGGCGCGAGTTCGAGGAGCTGGTGCAACCGTACCTGTCGACTCACACGGCGATGGAGATCGTGATGACGGCGCAGGCCCTCCGCCTGCCGTTTGCGTTCGTCCCAACCGTCGCCGATCTGCTCTCCGACGAGCACCTGGCGGAACGCCACCACTTCGAGCATGTCGCGACGCCCGGCGGCGACCTCACGATTCCAGGTCAGCCGTTCAAGATGTCGGAGACACCGTTGAAGGCCGCGCCTGCGCCGGCACGCGGCAGCGCCAACGAGCAGGTGCTTGCGGGCGAGCTGGGCTACTCGAAGGACGACCTCCGCATCCTCAGTGACCGGGGTGTGATATGAGCGTGCTGCCGCTCGAGGGCGTCCGCATCATCGACTTCGCGCAGGTGTTCGCTGGACCTGCCTGCACGCGCATCCTGGCCGATCTGGGGGCTGATGTCATCCGCTTCGAGTCGCCGAACCGGCTGGACGTGACCCGCAACCTGATCATCACCGACAACGACGGCATGGACCACACGTGGCACCGCGCGTCGTACTTCATCATCCGTAACGCCAGCAAGCGCGAGCTGGTCGTCGACCTGGCGAAAGAAGAGGCGCGCGAGATCATCCGCAAGCTCGCCGCCACCGCCGATGTCGTCGTCGAGAGCTTCACGCCTCGTGTGATGGCGAACTTCGGCCTGCACTACGAGGCGTTGAAGGAGATCAAGCCAGACATCATCATGTGCTCCCTCTCCGGCTACGGGCAGTACGGCCCGATGCGCGACTACGCCGGTTACGGCATGGGCCTGGAGCCGGCTTCCGGCGTGGCGTCGATCACGGGCTACAAGGACGGTCCGCCGATGCGTTCGGGCCTCTCGTTCACGGACCCGTACTCCGGGTTCCTTGGTGCGGGTGCGATCCTCACCGCCCTCCAGTACCGCCGTCGCAGCGGCAAGGGGCAATACATCGACCTGTCCGAGCAGGAGGCGGCGATCCCGATCATGGGCGCCGCCCTGGCTGAGTACCAGATGACGGGACGCGTGAAGGAGCGCATGGGCGACCGCAGCGACTGGGCGGCGCCGCAGGGCTGCTACCGGTGTGCGGGGGACGATCGCTGGGCGGTGATCTCCTGCACTGACGATGCCGAGTTCGGTCGAATGGCCGATGCCATGGGCCATAGGGAGTGGACAGACGATCCGCGCTTCGCGACGGTGCTCGCCCGGCGCCAGAACCACGACGCGCTGGATGCGTTGATTACGGCGTGGACCTCGACGCGCGACCACTACGACGTGATGCGTACGCTGCAAGAGGCCGGCGTAAGGGCCGCGCCCGTTCTCGACGGCAAGGAGATCCTGTTCGACCCGCACTTCAAGGCGCGCGGCCAGTTCGATACCGTCGATCAGCCTCTGCTGGGCAAGCGCCTCATTCCCCGCCACGTCGCGGCCAAGTTCGGGCGCTTCGAGGCGAAGGCACGGTCCCACGCGCCGCTCCTGGGCGAACACAACGCGGAGGTCTTGAAGGAACTGGGGTACTCCGACGACGAGATCGCAAAGCTGCAGGAAGACGGCTCTATCGCCGACAAGCCGAACCTGCCGGTGCCGCCGGCCCTCATCGGCGCCGCACTTCGATTGCCGTACGACCGCTACCTCGAGCACGGCATCCTGCAGGCCATCGAGCCCGACTACCGCGAGCAGCTCGGCATCGCGGACTGATACTCTCGCCTCTCGCCTCTCACCGCCGGTACACTCGGCGCATGCCGCAGTCCGTCACCGTGCGTGTCCCCGCGACGAGCGCCAACCTTGGCCCCGGCTTCGATAGCCTCGGGCTGGCGCTCGCGCTCACGCAGGACGTCACCTTGGCGCTGGGCCACCAGGCGGAGACCCGCGATGGTCTCGCGCGCCTTGTGCTCGATGCGGCACGTTCCGCGTATCGCCTCGCGCGGGTTGAAGTACCGGAACTCACCGTATCCGGCACGTCCAGCATTCCCATCGGCCGAGGCCTCGGCGCCAGCGCCGCTGCCCGCGCGGCCGGGATCGTCGGCGCCAACGCGCTCATGGGCGGTACGCTGTCCGACGAGCAGATGCTCACCCTCGGCGCGGGGCTCGAGGGCCACGCGGACAACATGGCGCCCGCTCTCTTCGGCGGCCTTCGCGTCGTTGTACGCGAGGGTGAGCGAGTTCTGCAGATCGCGGCGCCGCTTGCGCCTGGACTAAAGGTGGTGCTCTTCATCCCGGACTTCGAGATGCCCACGAACGAGAGCCGAAAACTGCTACCCGCGCAGCTTTCGAAGGACGACGCCGTCCACAACATCGGCCGCGCGGCCATGCTGGTCACAGCGCTGGGCCGGGGTGAGTGGTCGCTGCTGGACACGGCGACACAGGATCGCATCCACCAGCCCGTGCGTGCCGGGCTGTTCAAGGCGATGCCGGACATCTTCGCCGCCGCGAAGGCTGCGGGAGCCCTCTGCGCCTATCTCAGCGGAGGTGGCTCGACAATCGCGGCCTTCACGCTGGCGAGTGAGGACGCGATCGCGGCGGCGATGACGGAGGCGGCGCGATCCGGTGGATACGCCGGCCGTAGCGCGTTCACGACGCCATCAGAGGACGGCGCGTCTGTGATCGCAGAAGGCTGACGACACTGCATCGTGGACAACGTCGAAGGCCGGCGATGTCGCCGGCCTTGCTATCGGACAAGAGGCTTCCTGCCTCGGTGCGCCTCTGGTTGGTGGTATGCGGGACAGGCCGTTCGGCCCCGGGCCGCCTACGCCGCCGCTGCGGGGCGGCCGGGACGTTGCAGCCGCAGGAATGCCACGCGAACCTGTATCGGGCGTCGTATCGACGAATCTCCCCTCGCGGTTCGGACCGGTCTCACCTGTGCGTTCATCTCGCCTCCCTTGTTCACGCACTCTTGGTGTCGTTAACCCGTGACCGCAGTATGGCGGCGGGGTGTGTCGGCTGAGTTGCACCGATGTTACGGGGAGATTGAGAAACCATCGCGGGTCGTCTCCGTACGGCGCTCCCTGCCTGCCAGAGGTAGCTATACTCTGCGCGATGGACGTCCTGACCGGTTCGATCTCCACGTACGTCTTCACGATGTTGCATGGCCAGCCGCGATTCCTGGTCTTGTTACGGGCTCCCGGCCTCATCCACGCCAACACGTGGCAGGCCGTGCATGGGATGATCGACGAGGGCGAGAAGGCCTACGATGCCGCCTGGCGGGAGACGGTGGAGGAGACGGGCCTGGGGCCGGAGCGGTTCTTCAAGACGGACTACATCGAGGTGTTCTACAGCGAGTTCACCGACGCCGTGCACCTCGTGCCGGCGTTCGCGGCCTTCGTCACAGGTGCGCCCGGCGTCACACTCTCGGAGGAGCACACCGCGTACGAGTGGTGCTCGCTTGACGACGCCTGCGAACGCTTCGAGTTCCCGAGCCAGCGGAACGCCATTCAGACCATCGCCGTGGCGACGCAGGGCTGGCCCGCCGTTTCCGCCGGTCTCAGTGAGATCACGGGGATGTTCCAGACGTAGACCGCCCCTAACCTGTAGCCCCGGGTGCCTATAACCTAGTTGCATGGATCTCGGGATCATTGGCTACCAGCGCTGCGGCAAGACGACTATCTTCAACGCCGTAACGAAGGGCAACGCGGCTACCGGGGCATACGGCGCGGGCGTCCAACCCAATATCGGCGTGGTGAAGGTCCCGGATGCGCGGCTGGACCAGCTGGCGAAGCTGTTCAGCCCGAAGAAGTTCACGCTGGCGGACATCCGGTATATCGACTTCCCGGGCGACGCGTTCAGCACCGGGCAGGGCCCCTCGCCGCAGTTCCTGGCACAGCTCGCCCGCTGCGATGCCCTCATTCATGTCGTGCGCGTCTTCAAGGACGAGACGGTCGCTCATCCCGCCGGCTCCGTCGATGCCGCGCGCGACATTACGGCCATGGACCTGGAGCTGGCGTTCGCCGACGCCGCGTTTATCGAGAAGCGGCTGGAGCGCATCGAGGCGAGCACGCGCTCGATGAAGACGAGTGAGCGCGGCGAGGCCGAGCGCGAGACTGTCCTGCTGCAACGTCTCAAGGCGGGGCTCGAGGCGGATCAGCCGCTCCGGGCGCAGGAGATGTCGGCGGAAGAGCAGAAGCTGTTGGTGAACTACCAGTTCCTCACGGACAAGCCGCTGCTCATCGTCCTGAACATCGACGAAGGCAACGCCGCGCACGCACCGGAGATCGAGGCGGAGTACGCCGGGGCCGAAGCCGGTCCGCATACCGCCGTTGCGGCCATCAGCGGGAAGATCGAGCAGGAGCTGGCGCAGATGTCGGACGATGATGCCGCGGAGTTCCGCAAGGACCTCGGGATCACGGAGCCGGGTCTGGACCGCATGATCCGCATGTCCTACCAGCTCACCGGGCTCATCTCGTTTTTCACGGTCGGCCCCGACGAGTGCCGCGCATGGAACGTCCATGCGGGCGCCACCGCGCCCATCGCCGCCGGCAAGATCCACACCGACCTCGAGCGCGGGTTCATCCGGGCGGAGGTCGTGCACTGGGACGACCTGCTCGCCGCGGGCTCCATGGCCGAGGCGAAGAAGCAGGCGCACGTGCGCCAGGAGGGCAAGGGCTACGTGGTGCAGGACGGCGACTGCCTGAACGTCCTGTTCAATCTCTAGGGACGCGGATGGCCGATTACGACGACGCCTGGCACGACGAGTGGTACCGCCGCATGGAAGAGGGCGGGGGCAACATCATCGCCGCCATGCGGATGCGGATGGTCGAGGAGGGACCGGCGCGCGTGGTGATGTCGCTTCCGATGGGCCCGGCGGTCCGCCAGGGCACAGGCGTTTTCGCGGCCGGGGCGCTGATGCAGCTCGCCGACGTCGGCGCTACCAGTCTGTACTTCAACGCGCTGCGCGCGGAGGGCGTGGAGCAGCCGCCTTTCCCACTCTCGATCCAGATCAGCGTGAACCTCGTCCGCAACACCAATTCCGGGCGGGCCATCTCTGAATCTCGCTTCATCCACCGGGGGCGGTCGCTCATCGTGGTGGAGTCCCGCGTCATGGACGAGCAGGGACGGCTCCTCTGCACCGTGACGAGCACGCACGTCCCGAACCCGGTCCGTCCGCCCGCTCCCTCATAAGCCCGGGTGTTATCATTCCCCACCTATGGCCGACCTGAAATCCTTCGATCGCGTCGCGCACCTGTACGACGAGACCCGTGGCGTCCCCGCCGAGGCCGAGCAGCGGATCGGCGACGGCCTTGCGGCGCTTCTGCGAGGAAGCACCGGCTCACCGCATCTGCTCGAGGTCGGTATCGGCACTGGCAGGATCGCAGTGCCGCTCGCCGAGCGTGGCGTGCGGGTTACCGGCATCGATATCTCGACGAAGATGCTCGCGATCCTGCGGGGCAAGCGGACCGACATCGATGTGATGATCGCGGAGGCATCGCGACCGCCGCTGCGAGATCGTTCGTTTGATGCGGCGCTGTTCGTGCATGTCCTGCACCTGGTCCCGGACCCCGAGGCGACGATCCGCGCGACGATCGGCCTTGTCCGCGCCGGCGGTTTCATGATCGAGGCGGGGGACGATCGCGAACAGAGCCTTCGTTCGCAGGCCGACGAGCTGATCCGCTCGACCGTTGAGGAGCTGTCCGGCGTCGATATCGGTGGCTGGGCCCCGTACGCGCGTGGGGCTCAGCTCTTCACGGAGATCGTGCGGGACGCCGGCGGCGAGATGCAGACGGCGCTCCTTGCAAGCTGGACAAGCTCCACCACGGGCCAGCGCATGCTCGAGCGGCTGAAGCGGCGGGACTACTCCAGCTCCTGGAAGATCCCCGACGCGGCCATGCCCGCCCTGCTCGAGCGTGTGACTCCCCGCATCGCCGAGATGTTCGGCGGCCTCGATCGCACGATCGAGTACAGCCGGTCCTTTAGCATGCGCTTCGCCCGGCTCCCCGATTGACGGCTGTGGCCGGTGTGCTTGACCGGCCCTTATGGCGCCTCGTACAATTGGGCCAACAACTGAATAGCAACTCTTATCGAGAGAGGTGGAGGGATCGGCCCTACGAAGCCCGGCAACCCGTGAAGACGGGTGCCAAATCCGACTCGCGAACGCGAGAGAGATGAGAGAGAAGCCAGCTTCTCCACCAGCCGACGGAGAAGTTTTTTCTTGCCTGAAATTCCCGGCCCGATGTTTGAGCCAGTCGAGTGGCGCGACGGGACCCTGCGCATCCTCGACCAGACGCTCCTGCCCGCCGAGGCGCGCTACATCGATGCGGACGACTACCACGCCGTCGCCGAGGCGATCCGCCGCCTCGCGGTGCGGGGCGCGCCGCTCATCGGCATCGCCGCAGCCTACGGCCTCGCCCTGGTGGCCCGCCGCGGCGAAGACCTTCCTGCCGCCGCCGAGCACCTCGCCGCCACGCGGCCGACCGCGGTAAACCTGCGCTGGGCGCTGAATCGCACGCTGGCCGCCGCCGATCCGGAGGCTGAGGCTATCCGCATGCACGAGGAACAGCGCCAGGCCGACCGCCGCATGGGTGAGCACGGCGCCGCGCTCATCGAGCCCGGGTCGACGGTGCTCACCCACTGCAACACCGGTTCGCTCGCGACGGGCGGCATCGGCACGGCCCTGGGTGTGGTGAAGACGGCGCACGCGCAGGATCGCGGCATCCGCGTGCTCGTGGACGAAACGCGTCCGCTGTTGCAAGGGGCGCGCCTCACAGCGTGGGAGCTGCAACAGATGGGGATCCCGCACGACGTCATCGCGGACGGCGCCGCAGCCGGCCTCATCGCCCGCGGACACGTGCAGGCGGTCCTCGTCGGGGCTGACCGCATCGCCGCGAACGGAGATACCGCGAACAAGGTGGGCACCTACGGCCTGGCGCTCGCCGCCCACGCCCACGGTGTCCCGTTCTATGTTGTCGCGCCGACCAGCACCGTCGACACCCAAACGCAGAACGGAGACGCGATCGTTATCGAAGAGCGCTCGCCGGACGAAGTGCTCTCCTTCGCGGGCACGCGCGCTGCGCCCGAAGCGTCTGGCGCCCGTAACCCGGCGTTCGACGTCACGCCGGCGCATCTCATTACGGCAATCGTCACCGAGCGCGGCGTCCTGCGCCCGCCGTTCGGCGACGCGCTTGCAGCCCCCTACTCGACAAGCGGCGGTGGCGCCATGAGCGCCGCGCAAGGAACGATGGCCCACACGATGGGCCCCATGATGGGCGTGATTGGCGGCTCGGGCTTCTACGAGATCGACGGCCTGTCCGACGTGCACGCCGTCGAGGTCGACACGCCGTTCGGCGCGCCGTCCGACAGCATCGTGTTGGGAACGCTCGGCGGTACGCGCATCGCTTTTCTGCCAAGGCACGGCGTTGGTCACCGCATCCTGCCGTCGGAGCTACCGCAGCGGGCGAACATCTGGGCGCTCGCCTCTCTGGGCGTCGAGCACATCATCTCGGTGAGCGCCGTCGGCAGCCTGCGCGAGGAGATCGCGCCCATGCACATGGTGGTGCCCGATCAGCTCATCGATCGCACGCACGGCCGCCCTTCCACGTTCTTTGGGCGCGGCATCGCAGCCCACATCGCCTTCGACACGCCTTTCTGCCCCGTGCTCAGCGAGACGCTCGTGGCTTCGGCCACTGGCACGGGTGTCACGGCGCATCGGGGCGGGACGTACGTCGTGATGGAGGGCCCGGCGTTCTCCACGCGCGCCGAATCGGAGTTGCACCGGTCGTGGGGCGCCGACATCATCGGCATGACCGCTCTTCCGGAGGCGAAGCTCGCTCGGGAGGCCGGCATCTGTTACGCGACGCTCGCCTGCGTAACCGATTACGACACCTGGCACGCCGAGCACGAAGCCGTGAACGTCGAGATGATCCTGCTGAATCTTCGGCGCAACGTCGCGAACGCGAAGCGCATTGTCGCCGGCGTTGCGACCGCGCTGCCTGCGCGATCCTGCGCGTGCAAGGACGCGCTGGCGACCGCGATCGTCACCCCGCTCGATCTCGTGCCGGAGCAGGTGAAGCACGACCTAGAGCCGATCCTCGCGCGCCGGCTCGAAAGCCGCGTGCGACCGGAGGTGACGGCATGACCGTCGTCGAGCGGAAGGGCGCCGCCCGCAGCAACTGGATCGACTACACCGTTCAGCGACTGGAGAGCCGCGAGCACATCCGTGCGGTGCTGGAGGCGCGCCGGCCCTACGCCGCCTACGCGCTGGGCCAGCTGGAGCCGATGCTCTACCGCCAAACGGAGTGGTGGCAGGCAGCCAGCGGCGCCCGGGAGGCCCTGGTGCTGCACTCGCGCGGGGGCCTGGGCCATGCGACGTTCACCATGGGCGAAACGGGCGCCCTCGATGCGCTGTTGCGCGTCCACCCGGGCGGGCGGCACACGTTCCTGACCTGCGAGCCGCATCATCTGGAGACGGTGCTGCGGCACTTCGACCTGGACCAGCGCCAGACGATGATCCGCATGCAGGTGGCCCAGGAGGCATTCCGTCCTGTTGCAGGCCCGGTCCGGCGTCTCACCGGGCTGGACTCGCGGGAGATCAATCGCCTGTACCGCGTCGAAGGCGTGCCCTCGTACTACAGTCCGCGCCAGATCGATGATGCGGCGTACTTCGGGGCAGAGATCGACGGCCACATCGTTGCGATCGCGGGCACGCACGTGATCTCCTCTGCGAGCGGCATCGCCGTCGTCGGCAACGTCTACACGCACCCCGGGTACCGCGGCCAGAAGCTCGCGCAGGCTGTTACTTCGGCAGTTACGGAGTTTCTGCTGGGCAGGTGCCGCGACGTCGTGCTCAGCGTCGACCCCACGAATGTGCCGGCCGTCGCCTCCTACGTGCGCACGAGCTTCGGCAACCAATCGCCGCTCGTCAGCGCGGACGACGTCGCACGTGTCCGCGCCACCCACGCCGATCGCAAAGACGCCTGGACGGTCGAAACCCTGAATGCCCGCCTGCCCCAGCCGGTCGGC
>JACRBR010000087.1 GCA_016213125.1 Chloroflexota bacterium
AGATCTCCTGTACCGTTTCCAGATTGCTCGTCATCGCTCCCTTTCAATGCCGGCCGGGCCACGTAGCGCCCCCGGATTTCATTCGAACAGGCGCCGCCTGTGGATCACGTGCAAACGGTCGCCACGTGCCCAGCGAGCCCACGGGATGCGCTCTCAGCGAGAGAAGAACGCGAGCGCGGTCCGCACCCGGTCCTCCAGCGGCGCCTCGCCGTCCCGCGGCAGCCGCTCGGCCGCCGCTGCCGCCTCCTGCTGCGAGTACCCCAGCCCCATCAGTGCCGCGACCACTTCGGCGTCAGCTCTTTCCCCATGCGTCCTCCGCTCCCCGGCGTCGATGCCCGCTGGCGGAGGCTGCACCTTGTCGCGTAGATCAAGCACAATGCGCTCCGCCGTCTTCTGCCCCACCCCAGGCACCTTCCGCAGCACATCCGAGCGCCCGCCCGCGATCGCCCCCGAAAGCTGCCCGTGGTCCAGCGCCGAAAGCAGCCCCAGCGCCACGCGAGGCCCCACCCCGCTCACGCTGATCAGCTGCTCGAACAGCACCAGCTCCTCCCGCGCCGAGAACCCGTACAGCGTCAGCGCGTCCTCGCGCACGTGCAGGTGCGTGAAGAGCGCCGCCATCGACCCCGGCGAAAGCTCCCCCGCCGTAGAGGCCGGCACCGAAAGAAGCATGCCGATCCCACCCACCGAGACGATGACCCAGTCATCCCCCAGCTCATCCACAACCCCCCGCACCCGCGCAATCGGCATCCCGGCCTCCTCAGTGGTCGAGTATAAACGTGCGTTACCCGAGGAACGAAGAAGGACGGGCTGTACCCGTCCCTCCGACATCGGGCCTCTGACCTCCGGCCACCTACATATATTGGCCCCCATTGGGATTGAACTGCTGCCCCGTGATCCAGTCGCCCTCCGTGCACAGGAACCGCACGAAGCTCGCGACCTCCTCGGGCTTCCCGAACCGTCCCAGCGGGATGTTCTTCAGCAGCGCCGCCTTCACCTCATCCGACAACGCGATCACCATGTCCGTCTCCACGAACCCCGGGCACATCGCGTTCACCGTGATGTTATTGCGCGCCAGCTCCTTCGCCGCCGACTTCGCGAACGCGATCAGACCCGCCTTGGCTGCGGCGTAGTTCGCCTGCCCCAGGTTCCCCATCTGCCCGATGATGCTCGACATCACGATAATGCGCCCGTAATTACGCTCTGTCATGTGCGGGATAGCCGCCGAGACGCAGTAGAACGCGCTGCTCAGGTCCGTCGTAATGACCTCGTCCCACTCCGCTGTCGTCATCCGCTTCAGCGTCTTGTCGCGGTTTACCCCCGCGTTCGCCACCAGGATGTCGATCTTCCCGAAGTTCGCGATCGCCTCGTCGATGATCTCCTTGCAGTCCTCCGGCCTCCCCACGTTCCCGCCGACCGCGACGGCCTTGGAGCCCAGCTTCTCGATCTCCGCGACCACCTCGTGGGCCGGCTCCGGGCTCGTGAAGTAGTTGACCACCACCGACGCGCCCTCGCGCGCAAGCTCGATCGCGCACGCCCGCCCCAGCCCGCGCGAGGCCCCCGTCACCACCGCCGCCTGCCCCTCAAGACGCTTCGCCATGGCTTCCTCCAACGGAAAAACCCGCCCAGGGGCGGGCACAAACGCACACCGGCGGAGACTGTACAGCATCAGCGCGCCGCGCACTAGCGCCGCGGCTCATCGCGTCAATGATTCCCGGCTATGCTGCGCTTACGCAGCGCGGTCGATGGCGCACACGTTGCTGCCCGCCAACGTCACGCTGTTGCGGCCCGCCTGCTTCGACGCATACATCGCGATGTCCGCGGCCTCCACCAGCGCGTCGACCGTGTCGCCATGGTCGGGGAATGCCGCCACACCGATCGAGATCGTCACCGGTCCCACCGGCTCCAGGTGCTCGCCCGTCAGCGGGAGCTGCTCGACGGCCGTTCGAAGCCGCTCGGCCAGACGCATGCCGTTTTCGGCGTTCGCGCCCGCGAACACGACCAGGATCTCTTCCCCTCCAAACCGATACACCCTGTCATTCTCGCGTACCGAGTTCCTCATCACCGCCGCCACCTTCTGCAGCGTGATATCGCCCATCTTGTGCCCGTATTCGTCGTTGAACCGCTTGAAGTGGTCGATGTCCGCCATCGCGATCGCGATGTGCTCGCCGTTCTTCACGGCCTCACCCAGCCGCCCCGCGATGTCCTCGCTCAACTGCCGGCGGTTCGGCAGCTGCGTGAGCGGGTCGTGCATCGCTTCCTGCTCCGTAGCTTCATGCAGGTCCGCCGCCGTAATCGCCGTTGCCACCTGCGATGCCATCATCTCCAGGATGCGCTCGTCGTCGTCCGTGAAATGGTTCTTTCGCCGTGACCAGCAGCCCAGCGTGCCCACCACGCGCGCGCCGACGATCAACGGCACCACCAGTCCAGACTCGATGCCGTCAACGTGCTCGCCCTGCGTCATCCGTCCTGACGCTCCTTCGTCAATGCGGATGGTCTTGCCGTTCTTCGCCACCCTCCCCACAAGACCGCTACCCAGCGCCACGGGGGTCAGGTCCGCCACGTCGGTGTCCGGGTCCTGCTCCGTCCCCGCGATGACCAGCATGCCGTTCTGGAGCCGCCGCAGACCCACAAGATCCGCCCCAACCAGCTTCCGCGCCTCCCGGATCGTCGTTTGCACCACGTACCGCATACTCAGCGTCTCGGTGACCTCCGACACCACCTGGTATAGCGCGCGGAACTGCGCGTTGCGCCGTTCGATGTGCTTCGTCGTCTCGAGCAGCCGCGACTCCTCCGCCTGCGCCGTGGTCGCGATCTTCCTCAGCCGGCGGCTGATCACGTAGGTTGCCAGCGCAACGCCCGCCGCCGACACGATCGTCGCCACGCTCGTCGCCAGCCGAGCCCGCCAAACCGCTCTCGCTGCCGCGTCCTGATCCGCCTGCGCGGAGGATGTCAGATTCGGCACTGCAAATCGCGTTAGTTCTCTGATCGCCGCGAGATCCAGGGCGAGATGGGTCAGCGAACCAAGCGTCGGCTCCAGCAGGTACTCGTCCAGCGTCTCGTCAAGCTCGATCGTCGTGTCCCAGATCTGCAGTGTCTCGGCGGATCCAATCCGCTCATGTAGCTCTCTCGCCTGCGCGCGGATTGCTGTTACCTCCTCGTGCGCGGCGATCGCCTTTCCCAGTGGAATGACCGGATCTTCCAGCCCGCTCTTCACCTCGTCTGACGTGATCGAGTCTTCCAGCCGCAGGACAATGATGCTGTCGACGCCCACGCGGATCTCTGAAGCCAGGAGTGCCGCGTTGGTGTCGTTCGTTGCCCGCCCCAGATCATTATCCACGACCTGCGACGTGTACAGCGCGATGAAGATCACGAGTGAGCTGCCGACCAGCACCGTGGCCAGCTGCGCCGTAAGCGGGTGTGCGCGAAGAAACAGTCGTCCCAGCATCAGCGCGACACCTCGATAAGCGACTCCATGCCCAAAGCCATATGCGCGCGCGGAACATCGGCATCCAGCCCAATGACGAGGCACACGAGGCTGTAGGTGCCGGGGCGAAGCGTGACCCGGACCGCCCGCTGGTCACCGGGCTCGATGTGCTCAACCTCGGCGACGATCTCGCCGTAACGCTCGCCGTCCCGTTCAACGATCGCGAGCTCGTGAGCCTCGGCCCCGTTGTTCGTCACCAGGAAGTCGAGCCTGCCAGCCTCCAGGCGCCGCGAGCCAACCTGAAGCGCGTAGTCATACTGGCCCACAGCGACCGCCCCCGGCGCGATCGCCGCCACCGGAATCTCACGCGGGTCGGCGACAACCATTCGTGACGGCGGCGACGTGCAGCCTTCAAGAACAAACACGAAGAGACAGCACGCAGCCAGCGTAATCGCGCGAAGCATGGATGAGTATCGGGGTGGGAGCCTCGCCTGTGTACGTCTGCACGGCCCCTATCACGCAGATAACGGCCCCGTGACCCCTCTGAGACGGGCGCCACCGGCTATAAGCTCAGCGTTCGCTTGCTTTATGGGGTCCCAGACCTAGACCACCGTGGGTGGCCGATAGTCGCCCCATTCGGCCTTCAGGATCCCGCAGATCTCACCCAGCGTTGCGTACGCTTTCACCGATTCCAGGATCGACGGCATCAGGTTCTCTTCCCCGCGCGCCGTCTCGCGCAGCCGCCCCAGGGCAGCCTCGGCCTTCGAACCGTCGCGTTCGGCGCGGACGCGCCGCAACCGTTCAATCTGCGCTGCTGCCACCTCGGTGTTCACGCGGAAGATGGTCGGCTCGGGCTCCTCGGCGCTCCGGAACTTGTTCACGCCCACCACGACGCGCGTCCCGGCCTCGATAGCCTGCTGCTGCGCCACCGCCGACTCCTGGATCTCGCCCTGCATGTACCCCGATTCGATCGCCGGCACGGAGCCGCCCATATCCTCGATCCGGTCGATGTACTCCTGCGCCTTGTGCTCGATCTCATTCGTCAGGGACTCCACGTAATACGAGCCGCCGAACGGATCGACGGTGTCCGTCACGCCCGTCTCGTGCGCGATGATCTGTTGCGTCCGGAGGGCAATCCGCTGCGCATCCTCTGTCGGGATCGCCAGCGCCTCGTCATAGCAGGACAGAGCGATCGACTGCACGCCGCCCAGCACCGACGCCAGCGCCTGCACCGCGGCCCGAACGATGTTGTTCTCCGGCTGCTGCGCCGTCAACGTCGCGCCGCCCGTCTGGATGTGCGTCCGCAACTTCCACGAGTTCGGGTCCGTCGCCTCGAATCGCTCCTTCAGGAGCCGTGCCCACATCCGCCGCAGCGCCCGGTACTTCGCGATCTCCTCGAAGAAGTTGTTGTGTGTGTTGAAGATCCACGAGATGCGCGGCGCGATCTCGTCCACACTCACGCTGGACCGCTGGCATGCCTCGATGTAGGCGATCGCGTTCGAGAACGCGAACCCGATCTCTTGCGCCGCCGTCGCTCCTGCGTCGCGGATGTGGTACCCGCTCACGCTGATCGAGTTGAACTTTGGCGCGTACTTGGCGCAGTGCGTGATCAAGTCTGCTGCCAGCCGCAGCGAAGGCCGTGGTGGGTAGATGTACGTTCCCCGCGCCACGTACTCCTTCAGCACGTCATTCTGCGCCGTCCCCATGATGTCGCCGGTTGGGACACCCTGCTTCTCGGCCACCGCCATGTACATCGCCACCAGCACCGACGCCGGCGCGTTGATCGTCATGGATGTGCTCACCCGGTCCAGCGGGATCCCGTCGAACATCGCCTCCATGTCCGCCAGCGAGTCGATCGCCACCCCCACCTGGCCGATCTCCGCGCTTGCGTTGGGGTCGTCGGAGTCCAGTCCGATCTGCGTCGGCAGGTCGAACGCGACCGAGAGCCCGGTCTGCCCCTGGCCCAGCAGGAACTTGAACCGGTCGTTTGACTCGCGCGCCGTCCCGAACCCGGCGTACTGCCGCATCGTCCACAGGCGGCCGCGGTACATCGTCTCCTGCACGCCCCGCGTGTATGGATACTGCCCGGGATAGCCCAGCTCTCGTTCGTAGTCGAGGTCCGCCGTGTCCAGCGGCGTGTACAGCCGCCGCGTCTCGGTCGATGTCGTCGCGAACTCCGGCTGCCGCTCGCCGCCACGCTCCAACGCTCGCTTCAGCGCCCCTTGCTCCCAGTTCTCCAGACCCTCGCGAAGCGGCGCCGGGTCGTTCTGCCCACTCGAGCCGTTACTGCCAGCCATCGATCCTCCTGGCGCCGTTCGGATAGCGGGCGTCTTGCCCAGATGGAGCGCGACCGTCGCGCGGTACGAAGGATCGTACCGCATGCCCCCGGCCCGCGTACACTCCCGAGCAAGCGCGCGCTCCGCGAGCCACAAGTACAATGCCGCGAACATTCCGGCTCCGCGAAAGGCGCGCCCGCCGGTGCACAGCCTCCGGGCGTCAGTACGGACATGTCGATTCCGCAGAGTCGCCCCGGGAACCGCCCCGTCCTGTGAGTTGAATCGGTTCCATCGACTGTCCTCGTCATGGGAGAACCGACGACCGACGCCCGCCGACTTACGAGCGCAGCTCGTCGACCATCACCGTCGCTTCTCCCCGAACCACCGTCTCCCCCGACTGGTTTGTGCAGTCGGTCCGTACCGTCAACACCCGCTTTTCCGGGTCCACTGCGATCACCTCCGCCT
The DNA here is from genome assembly GCA_016213125.1 of Chloroflexota bacterium. Lineage (GTDB taxonomy): Bacteria > Chloroflexota > Dehalococcoidia > DSTF01 > JACRBR01 > JACRBR01. Next base: position 6,166 of record JACRBR010000087.1, read on the forward strand.
CCGCCGTGATCGTGTCACCGATAGACACCGGCCTCCGGAACTGCAACGACTGCCCCATGTAGATGACAATGCCCGCAGGCCACAGCTTCGTGCCCAGCGCGGCCGAGATATAACCCGCCGACAGCATCCCATGAGCGATCCGCTTCCCGAACCGGGTTCGCGCTCCAAAGTCCGGATCCAGGTGCAGCGGCTGCTCATCCCCCGTCACGTGCGCGAACGCCACCACGTCCGCCTCGGTCACCGTCTTCGCGAACGACACCCTGTGCCCCACGGGCGGAAGTTCGGCCATGTGTATTCCTCCTCACCGTAAATCGGCCCGATCTCGATCCTCCAGCTTCCCGCTTCCAGCCTCAGTCGCAAGTGGAAAAGGGGTCACAGGGGCTAGAACTGCTCACCCGACTACACACCTGCCGTTGACACCGAATCTAACCTAGCATACGCTTAGCTGGCGGAGGGTTCCCCTCGTGGTTTCTCGCTCACCGGCGGCAGTCGACGCAAACGGGCATGGCAAGCGAAAGCTTCGCCGCGGCCCCCTCACGCGCCAGCAGATCCTGGATGCTTCGCTTCGCCTGTTCTCCGACAGGGGATTCGCCCGGACCAGCGTCCGCGACATCGCCCAGGCCGCCGGCATCACCGACGCCGCGATCTACTACCACTTCGACTCCAAGCGCGACCTCTTCGAGGCGCTCGTAGAGGAGCGAGGGTTCAACACTGCCCTCGAGAATCTGGAGCGCGCTGAGGTCACGGAATCCGGCTTCAGCCCCCGCGAGGCCGTCGTCGGCCTCGCCACAAGCGCCCTCGAGTTCATCTACCAGAACAAAGACGTCATGAAGGTCCTCATGCTCGAGGCCCTCTCCGAGGATCCCGTCGCTGCCGAGGAGTATCGCATCCTCGTGGATCGCTGGCAGCGCGGCCTCGCCGGTATCCTCCGCCAGTACGCCGACCGTGGCCTCCTCCGCACCGAGGCAGTGGACGAGTTAGCCGCCCAAATTTCCCTTACCGTCATTGGGGCCTTCGCTGACTACATGATGACCCCCGCGGAAACCCGCCCGGAGCACACTCCTCCCCAGGATCTGCACCGTCACGTTGAAATTGCCATGCAGCACGTCGTCCAGGGCATCACATGAGGTATGCGGGATGAGCATCCGGCCGCTCCAGGCAAAGACGCCACCGCCCTCCTCCATCGAGGATGCGCGCTTTGCCCACGAGAGCGAAGAGGAGTTCGCCCGCCTCCTCGATTTCTACGGCGTCCACTGGCAGTACGAACCCCGCACCTTCCCGCTGAAGCATGACGCAGACGATGGCCGCGTCCTCGAGGCGTTCTCGCCCGACTTCTACCTTCCCGATCTCGATCTCTACATCGAGCTCACCACCCTCAAGCAGGGGCTCGTCACCGATAAGCACCGCAAGATCCGCGCTCTGCGCGAGCTCTACCCGGGCACCAACATCAAGCTTCTCTACAAGCGCGACTACCTCACCCTCCTGGCCAAGTACGGCATCGGCATGGTCGACGAACAGGAGCGCCTCGCGCCCGGCGAAGTCCTCATCAGCTCCAGCCAGATCGAGCGCCGCCTCAACGAGCTTGGCGCGCAGATCACCCGTGACTACGCAGGCAGAGAGCCCCTGCTCATCGGCGTCCTCAAGGGGGTCACCTGCTTCATGGCCGACCTCATGCGCCATATCGCCCTGCCCGTTCACATCGACTTCATGACCATCTCATCGTACGAAGGCGACCGGTCTGGCGCCGTCCGCATCCTCCAGGACCTCAGCGAGAACATCCTCGGCCGCGACGTGATCATCATCGAGGACATCGTCGATACCGGGATGACGCTGCAGCACCTCGTGAAGATGCTGCAGGCCCGCCAGCCGGCCAGCGTCAGCGTGTGTGCCCTCCTCGATAAGCGCGCCCGCCGCCTCGTCGAGACGCCGATCGACTACGTCGGCTTCGAGATCCCCGACGAGTTCGTCGTCGGTTACGGCCTCGACTATCGGCAGCGCTTCCGGAACCTCCCCTTCGTCGCCACCCTCCGCCCGGAGGCTCAAATCGAGCCGAACGGCCCGGCGGATGAGTAGCCTCGGAACTTCGGTTCGGCCCCCCTGATCCGATACGCTCTCAGTAAGCATGGCTGATAACGACCGCCAATCACGCCCACCCCTGCGCTTCATGCGCCTGCGCGACGTCGTCGAAACGTCCGACGACGTCATCTCCTTCGTCGAGAAGTACCAGAAGGTCTGGGAGGCCGAGGGCAAGGCCATGATCTCGCTGGGCGAGTTCCTCACCCTGCGCTCCGAATCCATGCGCTACCAGGTCGAGATGATGCGCATGGGCAACGACGCCTTCCGCCGCTACAACGAATGGCTCGAGGCCATCATGTCCCTGCGCCCGGACACGCTCCTGCAGGCCTTCCTCCGCCCGCCCGACCGCGGCGCAAACGACGACCCGAAGGACGAGGCGCCGACGTGATGGGCACAGTGCGGGACATCCAGTCGCACCACTACACGGGCGACGAACGCCCCCTGTTCCGCGGCGTCATGCACGGAGCCATCGCCTTGCTCGCGCCGGCCGGGCTCGTCCTGCTGCTCCTACTCGCCGACTCGCCCCGCGGGTACGTCGGTGCCGCCGTGTACGCCGCCAGCGTCATGCTGCTCTACACCACCAGCGCCTCGTACCACCTTGCCCCGTGGTCCGACCGCCTTCGCCGCGTCATGAAGCGCCTCGACCACTCGATGATCTTCATCCTCATCGCCGGTACCTACACGCCGTTCTGCCTGATCGTAGTCGGCGATGCCTGGGGCATTCCCATACTGTCCGTTGTCTGGACATTCGCCGTCCTGGGCGTGGCGCTCAAGGTCCTCTGGCCCGACAGCCCGCGCTGGCTCGGCGTGGCGCTGTACCTCGCGTTGGGCTGGATCGGCGTGGTTGCCGTGTGGCCCGTGGTAACGAACCTCTCACCGGCGGGCATCGCGATGCTCGCTGCGGGTGGCGGACTCTACTCGATTGGCGCTCTCTTCTACGCCTCGCGCTGGCCCGACCCCAATCCGCGCCTCTTCGGCTATCACGAGGTCTTCCACACCCTGGTCGTCGCCGGTTCTGTCCTCCACTTCATCGTCGTTGCCACCTACCTCCTCTAGCTCATGGAGCGCTAGAGAGAACCCGGCGTACCAGTACGGACAGGTCTTCAGACCTGTCCTCCGTACCGCATGCTGCACGCACCTGCGACTCGAAGAGTGACTGACGTACTGAGGCGCTGACCGCTATCGCAACCCGAAGTCGAACCCCCGCCCCCGCTCATACTCCCGCAGCACCAGCCGCGCCACCGTGCTCCGGTGCACCTCGTCCGGCCCATCGTAGATGCGCGCGAACCGCGCGTGCCGGTACATCCGCTCGAGCGGGAAGTCGCTCGTCACTCCCGCCGCCCCGTACACCTGGATCGCCCGGTCGATCACGTTGTGCACCATCTTCGCCCCAACCACCTTGATGATGCCGATCTCCACGCGAGCTGGATCCCCGGAGTCCATCTTGTGCGCGGCCGAAAGCGTCAATAGCCGCGACGCCTGGATCTCGCTCGCCGACTCGAAGATCATCTGCTGGATCTGCTGCTTCTTCCCCAGCGCCTCACTGAACATCACCCGGCTGTTCGCCCGCTCGCACATCAGGTCGAACGCCCGCTGCGCCTGCCCCAGCCACCGCATGCAGTGAAAGATCCGTCCCGGCCCCAGCCGTTGCTGCGAGATCAAGAACCCCTGTCCGCGCGGCCCCAGCAGGTTGGTGCGTGTCACCCGGACGTTGTCGTACTCCACCTCGCAGTGCCCCGCCAGCATCCCCATGACTGGCGTCTCCCGCACAATGTTGTATCCCGGCGTGTCCGTCGGCACGACGATCATGCTGAACGACTCGTGC
>JACRBR010000001.1 GCA_016213125.1 Chloroflexota bacterium
GGAGTCGTGGCCGGACAGGCCTTCCGACTGCGAGAACACGGATGTGCCCTCGTTCATCCAGTCCGGGATCCCGAACGGGCCCTTCGTGGCCTCGCGCGTCACGATGTGCGTGATCTCGTGCCGGGCGATGTCGAGCGTGTTAGTGTCCGCGGACACCATCGCCGTATCGGAGTAGACGACCTCGCCCAGAATGGCCACGCCGCGTCCCTGTCCTCCGGGGGCGATGGCGGGCTGCATCTCTTCCGAGGTCTGGTAGAGGAACACCTTCACGGGAAAGGTTACCTGCACCTGCTCGATCGCCCCCATGCGCTCGATGGTTTCGACCGCGGCCCCCAGCACTGCCTGCGCCTGCGTCAGGCGGCCCGAGTGGTAGTACACGGTCACATTGCCCTCGGACACCGTCTCGAACGTGAATCGCGTGTCCTCGTGGACGTACAGCCGCTCCTCGGTCTTGAGGATGTTGCCCGCCTCGTCCTCGATGTCCCAGTGGTAGGTGATGTTGGCGCCCGGGATGACGAAGATCCCGGCCCCACTCACCAGCGTGTGGGAGCAGGTGACGGTCACGGTCCCGTTGCAGTTCGCGACGGCCGATGCGCCCGTGCCGTCCGGCGCAAGCTCGTAGAACAGCCGCACCTCTTTCGACGCGGCGGGGGCGCGAAACTCCAGGTTGAACGTGACGCCGCGGGGAAACTCGTTCACGGGCTCATCGGAGCTGACGGCGATGCCCTCCTGCGAGCGGGAGCTGGCGGGCGTCGCCACGAAGGCCACAAGTGCGAACGCGCACAGCACCGGGGCCACGATCCAGCGCAATCCAACCTGCAACTTCCCACCTCCAGCTTCCTGCACTTACGGCGCCCCCATCGTCGACTTGAGGTACGCCTTCATGAACTCGTCGAGGTCGCCGTCCAGCACGGCCTGCGCGTCGCTGGTCTCCTGCGCGGTGCGGTGGTCCTTCACCATCTTGTACGGATGCAGCACGTAGCTGCGGATCTGGTTCGACCAGCCCGCGCTCACGTGCTCTCCCTTCATCTTCACCCGCTCCTCCTCCACTTTATGCAGCTCCATCTCGATCAGCCGCGCCTCCAGCACGCGCATCGCGGACTCGCGGTTGCGGTGCTGCGAGCGCTCGTTCTGGCAGGTCACAACGATGCCGGTGGGCAGGTGGGTCACGCGGATGGCGGTCGAGTTCTTCTGTACGTTCTGGCCGCCGTGGCCGCTGGCGCGGAACACGTCGACGCGCAGGTCGTCGGGGCTGATCTTCACTTCGGCCGCATCGGCCGCCTCCGGAAGCACCTCTACCAGCGCGAACGACGTATGGCGCCGGTTCTCGGAGTCGAACGGCGAGAGCCGCACGAGACGGTGCACCCCGCGCTCCGACTTCAGATACCCATATGCGTGCTCGCCCGTTATCTCGACCGTCGCGCTCTTGATGCCGGCTTCTTCGCCGGGCATCAGGTCGACCACCTCCGCCGAGAAGCCGCGATTCTCGCACCAGCGCAGGTACATCCGGAGGAGCATCTCCGCCCAGTCCTGCGACTCCGTTCCACCGGCGCCGGCGTGGATCGCGAGGATCGCGCTGCGGTCGTCGTACGGGCCGGAGAACGTGAGCTGGAACTCCAGGTCGTCGAGCTGCTTCTCGAGCGCCGTGGTGTCGCGGTCGATGTCGGCGGCGGTCGCCTCGTCGGCCTCCGCGGCGGCCAGCTCGACGAGGTCGAGGAGGTCACGGACGCGCGACTCCAGCCCGCGCCATGTCTCCACGCGCGCGCGCACCTGCGACAGGCGGCGCATGGCGGCCTGGGCGTTCTGCTGTTCGTTCCAGAAGTCGGGTGCGGCGGACTGCGCCTCCAGCGAGGCGGCTTCGGCTTCCAGCGAGGTTATGTCAAAGACGCGCCATCACATGCGCGATGCGATCGCGGAAGGCGGTCAGGCGGTCGCGGAGTTCCTGCATGCGGGCGTCGTCCTTTCGTGCGAGGTTGACGCATTGTACCCGAACGGTCCGTCATACCGAGCGAAGCGAGGTACCTTCGTGGAACGCGCAGTTATCCGCCTGTGACAGCGCCTCCATATCCGGACCCGTACGGACAGGTCTTCAGACCTGTCCTCAAAGCCGTGAGCACAACGCGCCCTGCTCAAGCGATTTCTCTCCCCCGTCACGGCCTCCGCGCCACGATCAGATACCGGATCTCCGTCACGACAATCCCGTCGTCAGTCCCCAGCTCCTCCTCCAGCGTCATGAGCGCTTCGATCGACGCCACCGGGTCGAACTCCGGCAGGTCCCACGGCATCAGCAGCAGTATGTACACGAGGTCGCCAAGCGTCGCGAACGCGATGCGCTCCTCGTGCCACCGCGCGTCCTCGACGAGGAGCCCGGCCGCCCGGAAGCCTTCCTGGTACGCGCGATAGTGGTCGGGGAACGCGGTCGTCGGCAGGTACCGCGACAGCTCCGGCCAGTCGTGCGGCCCGCACTGCTGGGTGACAACACGCCCGCCAGCGCCCAGCACCCGCGCCACCTCGGCCGGCTCCAGCGCCTCGTGCCGGTCGAGCACGAGGTCGAACGCCTCGGCAGCGAACGGCAATCGCAGCGAGTCCGCCCGTACGACGTCGACGCCAAGCGGGGCCAGCCTTTCGCGGGCAACGGGTGCGTTCACGACCCACTCCTCCGTCGCGACTACCCGGCCGGGGGCGCCGGCCACGATGCCCGCCAGCCGCTCGCCGCCGCCCGTCCCGAGATCGACCACAGACGCGGCGGCCAGCGCGTGCTCGCGGGCGATCCGTTCGTAGTCCCACGGCAGCGTCGGTCCGAGATGGCGTATCGCGACGTCGTCGAAGGTCCATCCCGAGAACCCGCGTGCCCGCTCGATGTACGGCCGCAGCGCGTCAATCGCCTGCGCTCTCCGCTCGTGCATGGTCACGGCCCTCGTGAGGACAGGTCTACAGACCTGTCTTCACCGGTGCCACACTCGCGGATGACCCGCAGCCCGTCCTCCTCCCCACCCCAATGCGTCACCGGCTTCTCAAGCCAAACATACCAATCCCAGATCTCCTTTCGCGCCCTCGCGATAGTGCGAGGCGACGGCCATTCGCGGTCGACCGGCACCGCCAGCAATTTGTCGTCGCCGTCGCTGCGACGCAGCACGTCGATCACGCGCACGGTCGTCCTCTGGCCACGCTCGTACGGCCGCCGAGGGTCCAGCAGCATCACGTCCAGCAACTCGCCGTCGGCCGGGTTCATGATGTCCACCGAGCAGCCGTAATGGGTCGGCATCGGCTCCAGCTCGTGGCGGAAGACGACTTCATCCCGATCCTTCTCCCACTCCCAGCGCCCTTGCTCGCCGGCCCGCTGCTCGATCACGATCTCCAGCGTCGCCTCGATCATGCGTCGCTTCGCGACGCCCGCCCGCCGGTCGGCCAGCCGCGTCGGCTCCGGCACGCGATACCCCCTCGCGCACCGCAGCGCCCACCCTTCAGCCGCGTCGAGTGAGATCTTGTGCCCCACCGACACGTACACCGACCGCACGCCCTGGCGCGTCCGCAGCATCGAGCCGATGACCTCCCTCTCGTGTGTAAGTTCCGCGCGCGAACCGCGCGGGCCCGCAACCGTCCCCTGCTCGCCGATGAGTCGCGACTTCGCCACCCCGATCGTCGGGATGTCGAGCAGCAGCCCCAAATGGCAGGCGAAGCCGAAGCGTCGCGGGTGGGCGTAGCCGTGCCCGTCGACCATCAGCAGGTCCGGCGATGCGCGATGCTTCTCGAACGCCGCGAGCAGCGGCGGCGTCTCACGAAACGAAAGCAGGCCCGGGACATACGGGAACGTCACCGGCATCTCCACCGTCACATGCTCCACCACTTCCAGCGACGGCCACGCCAGCACCACCACAGCCCCCACCGCGCGCCCGCGCGGCTTATCGAACGCACAGTCAGCCCCGGCGATGAGCTTCACCGCGCGCTCCGGCACCGAACCCCGCCGCACGACGCGCGCGGCCAGCTCTCGCTGCAGGGCCATGGCCTCGCTCGGACTCAGATCCCAGGGGTGGAGGGCGGCGATCTTCACCCCGGGAGTCTACGCCCCTCGCGCGGCAATCGCCGTCGCACTCGCCGATCGGGAAGTGCTATCGTGCTGCAACGGAGTACGCGGTGAACAAGGTCGGCGTCACCTACCATCCCAAGTCCGATGTCGCGCGGAGCGTGGCGGAGCGCGTCCGCGCGCACGCCGCGGTATCGGTCCCCGACGTCTGGATGGCCTCGGCATGGGACGACGACGCCCGCGACGAGCACGTGCCGGGCACGGATCTGGTCATCTGCTGCGGCGGCGACGGCACCGTGCTCCGAGCGGCGCGCGCCGTGATCCCCCATCCCGTCACGCTCCTCGGTGTGAACCTCGGCCGTATCGGCTTCCTGACCGAAGTGACGCCACCGGAGCTCTTCGATCGCCTCGACGCTATCCTCGCGGGCGAAGGCCGCATCGAGCAGCGCGCCATGATGCACACCGAGACCGTGCGCGACGGCCACGCGTCCAGCGGCCACTTCGACGCCCTGAACGACGTCGTCGTTGGACGCGCGGGTATCGGCCGCACGGTGCAGTTCACCGTGCGCACGGATCACACGACCATCGGCTCGTATCGCGCGGACGGCGTGATCATCGCGACGGCCACCGGGAGCACCGCGTACTCGCTCAGCGTCGGCGGGCCCATCATGCACCCGGAGTCGCGCGAGATCCTGGTGACGCCCGTGGCCCCGCACCTCGCCCCCGCCAACAGCATCGTCCTTCCAGAGGGATCGATCGTCGAGGTGGAGATCGCCCGCGGCCAGAAAGCCATCGCCAGCATCGATGGCGAGCCGGACATGGATCTCGCGGGCGGCGACATCGTTCGCGTGCAGACGAGCCGGCACGCCGCCCGCTTCCTGCGCCTGGGCCCGCCCGGTGACTTCTTCACCCGCGTCGGCCGCCGCCTCAACTGGCTCTCCGAGTAGCCCGGCGGCTAACAAGTCCCTCGTCCCTTGTCCATAGCCTGCGCCCTCGGTGTCTCGGTGGTGAATCAGAATCTGCTAAAGTGACCGGGCGGGCCGCGGAGCCCGCTTTCTTGATCGGGACGTTGATGACGCCGACGACGGCCGCAGCAACCTGGCAGCTCACCCGCGCGGAGATCTCCGACGCCCAGGCCATCCACGACCTGGTGAACACCTTCGCCGCGAAGGGCGAGATGCTGCCTCGCACGATGGCCGAGGTATACGAGAACCTGCGCGACTTCTACGTCGTCCGCGACGACGCCGGGGCGACCGTCGCCTGCGGGGGACTGCACATCCTCTGGGCCGACCTGGCCGAGATCAAATCCCTCGCCGTGCGCGAGGACCTGCAGGGCCACGGCCTCGGCCAGCGCATCGTGAACGCCTGCCTCGAGGAGGCCCACCAGATCGGGCTCTCGACGGCCTTCGCCCTCACGTACCGCCCCGGCTTCTTCGAGAAGCTCGGCTTCACGCAGGCCGACGTCATGACACTCCCCCGCAAGGTCTGGGGCGAGTGCTACCGCTGCCCCAAGTTCCCCGGCTGCAACGAGATCGCCATGGTCCGTACGCTGTAGGACTGAGCGGGGCGTCCACATCGTGGCGCGAGCTTTCAGTCCGCCCGCTCCACGACGCTGGCCCTTCAACAAACGCCAACGGACCCGGCTCACGACTCGCCGCCACGCGCCGCGCCGTGCATACTCCGAGCGTCATGCCATCGTCTCGCGCGGTCGAACGAACCGTCGAAGCCTTCCTCGACAACGAGGACAGCGAAGACATCGTCAACCCCATCCACGCCACGGAGTTCGCCCGGCGGTACGGATTCCGGGGCCCGCTCGTCGGCGGCGTCACGGTCTGGGGATGGGCGACGCCGGCAATCCTCGAGGCCGCCGGCGATGCGTGGCTCAGCCGCGGCTGGTCCGAGATCGCGTTCCGACAACCTGTCTATCCCGGCGATCTTCTCAAGGTGCGCGTCCGGCCGGATGCCGAGCGCGACGAGCGAGTGTTCGCCGTCACGATGACGAACCAGGATGGCGTGGACTGCGTCGTCGCCACCGTCGGCCTCGGCGACGCGCCGTGGCTAGTCGAACTGCGGACGCCGGGACGGCTCGACCCGGCGCCCTCGCCCGATCCGCTGCCGGAACTCGCGCTGGCGACGGCGCCGGTGGGCGACGACCTCGTCCCGATGTCCCTCCCGATGACCGTCGAGGACGCGCGAGCCTATATCCGCCAGAGCCAGCGCACGGATGATGCTCGCTTCGTCGGCGACGCGCCGCGACTTCACCCGGGCTGGATCGCCGGACGCGTGGAAGATCTGCTGCGACACAACTACGCCATTCCGGCCTCGATGCACACGCGGAGTCGCGTGCAGCACGTGGCCCCGGCGATGGCGGGCCAGACGCTGACGGTTGCCGCAAAGTTCATCGAGGCGTACGAACGGAAGGGCCACCACTTCGGCGTCTTCGACTGCCTGGTCCTCGCCGAAGACGGCACGCAGCTGGCGCACATGCGGCACACGACGATCTTCCGGATCGCGCTTCCGAGCATCGGCAGCTAATTTACGCCCGGCTGAGATCACGCCTGGAACCGGCCAGGCTCTTCCAAGGACCTGAAGGTCGTCCAGTTCGGCGGTCGCTAAGCCCGAGAAGGGTGGGCCGTCCGAGGCCGCGCTGTTCGTCGCTCCTTCGTCCCCACCACGGCGCCCCGATGGACGCCACGCTTCTCCGGAGGATGAGCTAGTGCGCTTGCACCGAGCCATTCCGGAAATACGCGGCGGAGGACTCTATCCCCATTGACCGCTACGCCGTACGACCGCGCGGCTTCACCAAACGTGATATCGCGCATCCAGATCGCGGTCATGATGCGCAGCGGCGCCTCCACCACGACATCTACATCGAATCCCGGGTCTTCCAGGCAGAGGTCGATCACGCCGCCGTGCGAAACCAACCACCACTCACGTTTGCCCGAAGGAGCATCAGCGAAGCGAAACCGCACCACAACGCGCCGGCCGGGGAAGCGTGACGCATCCACCGTCCGCCGTATGTCCCACATGAGCAGCCCGGCGTCCAGGTCGTCCGCGCCCAGCCGGCGGCGAACCCATTTCGAGCCCCACCTGGCCATCAGCTCTACCAGTGGTGCAAGCTCTCTCCCGGCAGCGGTCAACTCGTAGGCGACGCCACGCCCATCCTGCGCGCGGACGACGACGCCGGCCGCCTCAAGCTGTTTCAAACGACGCGAGAGCAGCGTCGGCGACATCAGCGGGACGCCGCGCCGCAAGTCGTTGAAGTGGCGGCTACCCGCAGTAAGCTCGCGTATGACGACGAGGCTCCACCGCTCGCACAGGATCTCGGCCGCCTTGGCCATGGGACAGAACTGACCATATCCGGGCACGGGTGCAGGATATCGCTGGCGCAGGCCCCGGCCTAGTACAGATCGTGTACTTGAAGGGCGGGACGGCCTGTGGGACGCTGCCAGAGGATAAAGAGCAGCGACAACTACCATCACGGGCGAGGTGCGCATGAACGAGACGAAGGTTGCAACGACAACACTGTACGAGCGACTGGGCGGCCCCGGCACCATCGCCGCCATTGCTTCTGACCTGGTCGATGCCCATCTCGTCAATCCGCTCGTCGGGAGCCGCTTCCAGAAGATCGACGAAGACACAGCGAAGCGTCACGCGTTTGAATTCTTCTGCATGGGCAGTGGCGGCCCCGAGTCGTACACAGGGCGCGATCTGCGCGACGTGCACACGGGCATGAACGTCAGCGAGCAGGAGTTCCTCGCGGCAGTCGACGACCTGATGATGGTGCTGGATCGCCATGGGATCGACGAGCGTGAGAAGCAGGAAGTGCTCTA
>JACRBR010000086.1 GCA_016213125.1 Chloroflexota bacterium
TGGTCAGGAAGGTCCAACAGGGAATCTGGATCGAGGGCGACATCTTCGTGAAGGTGCTGAGCGTGGAACGGGACCGCGTAAAGCTTGGCATTGAAGCGCCCAGCGATATCAAGGTGATGCGACAGGAGCTGTTCGCCGAGGTGATCAACCCGGGCGTGACCGACGACGAGCCGACCGTCGCCGGCGCGGTCGAACGGCTTCCTGACGCATCGTGAGCCCTGCTCGCGGCAGGCGGGCGGGCGGCCAGGCCGCCTTGTGCGACCCCCGCCCTCCTGCCGCTGAGCCCTCTTGTAGGGAATAGGGCGGGGGGAATAGTGATCACGCCACGAGGGTTCGCCTCAGGGCTATCAGCATCTTTTCCACCTCCTCGCAGAGACGCAGCCTGGTTACCTGCGATTTGAGGCGAAAGCCTTCGGTACGCGGGAACTTCTCGCTCGGCTTGTAGGCCAGCGCCGTCAGATCCATCGCCCAGTTCCACACGGTTACGTCGCGGTGCGACCGAGGTATTGGCAATCTGGCCTCCTCTGCGATCCCTGTTACCTATTCCCTACTCCCCATTCCCTCGTAGCGCGGCTGAGCGGCGCTTCAGGATGCGCCCCTCCGGCACCCAGCGCTCGCGGACGGCGCCGACGAGGAACATGGAGCCGGTGACGCAGACGACGTCGCGGGGGCGGGCGCGGGAGAGGGCATCGTCGAGGGCTGACGCCGGCTCCTCAACGAAGGTGACGTTCTTCGCGCCGAGGCGGGCGCGGAAAAGCTCGAGCATGCGGCCGGGATCACCGATCCGCTCGACGAGGGCAGGCTGGGTGACGGCGACGGTGTTCGCGACGGCGGCGAAGGCGCGCACCATCGAGACCTGGTCCTTATCGGCGAGGATGCCGCAGACGAGGTGGAGCCGGACGCCGCGGCGCAGGTAGTGGTCGCGGAGGGCGGTCGCGAGCGCGCGGGCCTCGACGGGGTTGTGCGCGCTATCGAGCAGCACCAGCGGCTCAGACTGCACCTGCTCCATGCGGCCACTGATCCACACGCGCTCGAGGCCCGCGCGCACGTGGTCCTCCGTGATAAGCAGTCCGGTACGGTCGCCGAAGGCGAGGGCAGCGGCGACGGCGAGGGCCGCGTTGCGCGCCTGGTGCTCGCCGGTCAGCGCGACGCGCAGATCACGGAAACTGCCTAGCGGAGACGCCAGATCGAAGCGCTCGCCAGGAACATCTCCCGATACGGGCGCGTGGTGGCGGAGGCGGATCTCGCGCCCAAGGCGCCAGGGCGTCGCGCCGGTCTCGGCGCAGCGCGCCTCAAGCACCTCCAGCGCATCGCGGTGCCGCTCGCCCGTCACGAACACCTCGCGGCCGCGGATAAGTGCGGCTTTCTCGCGGGCGATGGATGCGCGCGTGGCACCGAGGCGCTCTGTGTGCTCGAACTCGATGTTGGTGATGACGGTGACGGGCTTGTCCTCGAACACGTTTGTGCAGTCGGTGCGGCCGCCGAGCCCGACCTCGACGACGGCGGCGGCGCAGTCTTCGTCGGCGAAGTGCCTCATGCCGGCGGCGAATGTCGCTTCGACGAGCGCGGGCCTGCCGTAGCCGACGCCGTCGAGGACCTCGAGGTGCATCTGCCGCACGAGCGGGTCCAGGCCGAGGACGAGATCGGCGAAGCGGCCGGGGTCGACGAGCCTGCCGTCGACGTCGTAGCGCTCGACGAAGGTCTGCAGGTGGGGCGACGTGTAGGTGCCGGTGCGGAGGACGGCGGCCCGAAGGATTGAGGCGGTGATGGCCGTCGTGGATCCCTTCCCCGCGCTGCCGCCGACATGCACGACCGGGAACCACAGGTGGGGGTTCCCCAGATGCTCAAGCACGTGGCGTACGCGCCGCTGGAGGGCGCGCTCGACCGGGACGATGGGGAGCTCGTGCCACAGGCGGCGCTGGAGGTAGTCGACGGCCTCGAAGTAGCGCTCGTAGGGCACGGTTGAGCCTAGCGGTAATTCACCACAGAGGCACAGAGGCCACAGAGGTTGTTTGGGGGCCATGTGAGAGGCGGCGCGGGTGCTGTCGCATGCAGCGGTTGCACGAGGTACGATCATGGCGCCTCAGCCATGATGCCGAATCATGCGGTGGGGAAGCTGTCACCGCACCTCACCCCCGGCCCCCTTTCCACGACGTGGAGAAGGGGAGCACTGGGACGGGAGACCGACCGACAAGGAGAACCGAAATGAGCTACACGGACCTGAACTATGACGTCGACGGGCATGTCGCGACGATCACGCTGAACCGGCCGGAGCGGCTGAATGCGATCAGCGGGGCGATGCTGGCGGGGTTCTCTCGCGCATTCCGCGAGGCGGACAAAGACAGCGGCGTCCGGGCCATCATCCTGACAGGCGCGGGCAAGGGGTTCTGCTCCGGCCTGGACCTGAAGGAGCAGGGCGCGAACGCCAACAGCAACAGCATCAACGGGGCGGGCGGCCTGCCGTCAAAGTTCGACCTGGCCGACAGCCCGCCAATGGTGCTGCACACGACGGACAAGCCGGTGATCTGCGCGCTAAACGGCGCGGCGGCCGGGTACGGCATGGACCTGGCGCTGGGGTGTGACGTGCGCATCGCGTCGGAGCACGGGAAGCTGGCGGCGGTGTTCACGAAGCGCGGCGTGCTGCCGGAGAGCGGCGGGACGTGGCTGCTGCCGCGGCTGGTGGGCTGGGCGAAGGCGTCGGAGATCGCGTTTACCGGCCGCGTGCTGACGGCGCAGCAGTGCCTGGAGTACGGACTGGTCAACAAGGTGGTGCCTGCCGACGAGCTAATGACGGAGGCGCGGGCGCTGGCCGAGGAGATGGCCGCGTGCGCACCGATGGCGGTGCAGGCGACGAAGCGCATGATGCGGCTTGGGCTGGAGGAGACGTTCGAGGCGAACGTGCACCACGTGTACCTGCAGTTGCTGCCACTGTTCCGGTCGAAGGACTTCGTCGAGGGCGTGAAGGCGTTCACGGAGCGGCGCGAGCCGGTGTTCGAGGGGCGGTAGGCCCTTACCCTCCGAGCCCCCTCTCCCTCAAGGAGAGAGGGGAGACGTCGGTGGCAAGTACGAGCACGGCCACGGCCCGGGCGGCGGTGGGACGACCGCGGCGTGTGGCGCATACTGGCCTCGATATGGCCCCTGAGACCCCCGAGAAGCCCGCGAAGCGCATCGTGTACCTGAACCGGCGAGTGGCCTTCATCGAGCCGGGGCGCGTGAACGTGCGCCCGGCGCTTGCGGCGGCGCTGTTTCCGCTGTTCGGGCTGGTGGTAGGCATCGCCGCGTTCGTGTCGATAATCCTGTGGCTGGACACGATGCCGTTCTGGCTGGCCCCGCTGCTGCTCATCGTGGCGGTGCTCAGCATCCCGCTGGCCGGTATCGGGTTCGTGTACACCGTGGCGGGGACGGACGTAGTGTTCGAGCAGGAGAAACAGTCGGGCGTGTGGCAGCAAGGGTTCCTGGGCATGGGTGTGGGCACGACGGAGCTGGTGCCCTTCTGGAAGATCAAGGAGATCCGGATCGAAGAGCTCACGCGAGAGCGACAGCGCGGCGAATTGCAGGACGTCGCCCAGCTGGAGATCGTCATCGTGAAGGAGAGCGGCAAGCGGCTGCGGGTGGGCGACACGGTGGTCGCGCGGTCGATGGTGCGTGAGGGCCTGGCCGACGTGCGCGAGGTGGCGGAGGCGATCGCCGAGATGACGGGTAAGCCGCTGATCGCCCCGACGGTGGTCCGCCGTCCACGGGCGGCTGCTGTCGACGAGCACGACGACGCCCCGGCGGCGGACACCGCATCGCTGCGGGAACAGGCGGACCTCTCGTGACGGTTATGGTGGCCGAACCGGCCACGCAGACGGAGCGCGATGGCGAGCCGCGGCTGCTCGCGTCGTTCGTGATCCCGGCATACAACGAGGAAGACCGGCTGCCGGCGGGGCTCGACCGCGTGATCGCCTTCCTGGGCGCGCAGGAGTTCGACAGCGAGATCGTCATCGCGGACGATGGCAGCCGCGATCGTACGCCGGCGATCGTGCGCGAACGCATGGCGGCACTGCCGGGGCGCGTGGCGCTGCGGCTGGTGCAGCACGAGACGAACAAGGGGAAGGGCGCGGCGATTCGCACCGGGATGCTGGCGGCGTCCGGGCGGTACATCTTCTTCATGGACGCGGACCTGGCGACGCCGCCGGAGGAGTCGCTGCGGCTGCTGGAGAGACTGCGTGCCGGCGCGACCGTGGCGGCGGGGAGCCGCATACAGCCGGACGGCAGCGACATGCGGGCGAGTCAACCGCTGCAGCGGCGGATGGTGGGCCGCGCCTTCACGTTCATGCGGAAGGCGCTGCGGGTGCTGCCGGATATCGACGACACGCAGTGCCCGATGAAGGGGTTCGAGCACGATGCGGCGAAGGCGATCTTCGAGCGGCAGCGGCTGCGGGGCTGGATCTTCGACGCGGAGGTGCTGTACATCGCGCGGGCGTTGGGCTACCGCATCGCGGAGGTGCCGGTGCAATGGTCGCACGTCGAGGGCTCGCGGCTGCGGCTGCGGCCACAGCAGGCGTGGGAGGTGCTGCGGGACCTCGTGCGGCTGCGGCTGTCGAAGGTGCGGGGGTAGATCACGGTTCTCCTTGCCATGCATAGATCCGGAAGCGGATGACGCGGCGGAGATGAAGCTCCGCGGCTACAGGCGCCGGGGGTATCCGTTATGGTCGTGATCGGCTAGATTGAGCCGCGCTCTGGCGCGTCGCGGGCGGGGGGCGCCCGCGCTCCATCTTCTTGCCGAGGGTTTGAACCATGAACACAGCGGAATTCCTGCAGATCACCGCGGCCATCGTGCCCGACCGGACGGCGCTGGTCTGCGGCGAGAAGCGGGTGACGTTCGAGCAGATGGCCGACCGGGTGAACCGCCTCGCGAACTGGCTGCAGAGCATCGGCGCGGGGCCGGACAGGCCGGTGGGCGCGATGTCGACCAACAGCGTCGAATTCGTAGAGACGTACTACGCCGCCGCGAAGATCGGCGCCACGTTCGTGCCCCTGAACTACCGCGCGAAGCAGGAAGAGCTGTCCTACATGATCAACACGTCGGACGTCTTCGTGCTGTTCACCGGCGAACGGTACCTGGACCTGGTGTCGAAGCTGCGGCCTTCGCTGACGGGCGTGCAGCACTTCGCCTGCTATGACAAGCCCGTCGACGGCATGCAGCACTTCGGCGAGATCCTGGCGTCGGCATCGCCGGACGAGCCGTTCGTGGACGTGGACGAGAGCAAGCCGACGGTGCTGATCTACACCTCGGGCACCACGTCGATGCCGAAGGGCGTGGCGCTGACCTACCTGAACCTCTCGGTGTACGTCACCAACACGATGAGCCCGGCCGACCCGAGCGAAGAGGCGGAGGTGACGCTGCTCTCGGTGCCGATCTTCCACGTGGCGGGGGTGACGCCGATCATGTCGTCGGTGTGGGGCGGGCGGACGCTGGTGATCCTGCCGCAGTTCGACCCGGAGCTGTGGCTGAAGGCGGTGCAGGGCGAGAAGGTAACGCACAGCTTCGTGGTGCCGACCATGCTGAAGCGCATCATGGAGCACCCGGACTTCGATAAGCACGACCTGTCGTCGCTGAAGCTCATCACCTACGGTGCGGCGCCGATGCCGTACGAGGTCGTGAGCAAGGCCGTCGACGTGTTCTCGTGCGGGCTTATGAACGCCTACGGCCAGACCGAGAGCACCTCGACGATGACGTTCCTGGGCCCGGAGGACCACCAGATCCCGCGCGAACCGGGTCCGGAGCGCGAGAAGAAGCTGAACCGCCTGCGGTCGGTCGGCCGCGGGATGGACGACGTCGTCATCGCGATCATGGATCCGGACAACGGCGTCCTGCCGGAGGGCGAGGAAGGCGAGATCTGCGTGATGGGCCCGCGCATCATGGCGGAGTACCACAAGCAGCAGGAAGCGACCGCGGCGGCGATCCAGGACGGCTGGCTGCACACCGGCGACGTTGGGTACCTGGATGACGAGGGCTACCTGTTCATCACCGGCCGCAAGAAGGACCTGATCATCCGCGGCGGCGAGAACATCTCGACCGGCGAGATCGAGGCGGTGCTGGAAGAACACGACGCCGTCGACGAGGCGGCTGTCATCGGCGTGCCGGACGTCGAATGGGGCGAGGTGGTGAAGGCGGTGATCGTGCCCCGGCCGGGCACGACGCTGGATCCCGACGCCCTGAACGCCTACGTGAAGCAGCGGCTGGCCAGCTACAAGGCGCCGCAGTACTACGCCGTCGTCAGCGAGCTGCCGCGCAACCCGATGGGCAAGGTGTTGAAGACCGAGCTGCGGAAGTCGCACGGGCAGCCACAGAACGACCTCTAGGTTGTAGGTTATAGGTGTTAGGTATAGGGAGGAGCCGACCCGGCTGGATCCCTACAACCTATAACCGACAACCTATAACCTACCCACATGCACCACCTTCACATCATCCACACCGTCGGGCAGACGCCGATGGTCGAACTGCGGCACCTTTCGCCGAACCCGGATGTGCGGCTGTACGCGAAGCTGGAGGGCTGGAACCCGACCGGCTCGGTGAAGGACCGCATCGTCAAGCACATGATCCAGCACGCGGAGCGCGACGGGCTCATCGTGCCGGGCGACACCGTCATCGAGGCGAGCACCGGGAACACGGGCATCGCGCTGGCGATGATCGGGCGGGCGATGGGGTACCACGCGCGCATCGTGATGCCGGAGAACGTGTACCCGGAGATCCCGCGGGCGCTGGCGGTGTACGGGGCGGATGTGCACTGGGTCCCGAGCGAGGCCGGCGTCACTGGCGCGATGGACGTTGCCCGCAAGATGGCCGCAGACGAGCGCACGTTCATGCTCGACCAGTTCTGCAACCCGCACAACGCGCGCGCCCACTACATCTGGACGGGCGCCGAGATCCTGGAGGATGTGCCGGAGATCGACGTATTCGTCGCCGGGCTGGGGACGGGCGGCACGCTGATGGGGACGGGGCAGCGCCTGAAGGAGGCGAATCCGGCCACGCGCGTGATCGCGGTCGAGCCGCATCCGGGGAATCAGCTGCAGGGGCTGAAGTCGCTGGCTGACGGCTTCATCCCGCCGATCCTGGACCTGTCGTTCCTCGATGGGAAGATCCTGGTCCGCAGCGGGTCCGCCTTCCGGGGAGCGCGGCTGCTGATGCAGCGCGAGGGCATCTTCGGCGGCGTGTCGTCGGGGGCGGTGCTGCACGCGGCGCTGCAGTTCGCGGAGCGCATCCCGAAGGGCAACATCGTGATGGTGTTCGCAGACAGCGCGTGGAAGTACCTGGAGACGAACCTGTGGTCGCGCGAGCTTCCGTCGGAGGAGGCCGAAGAGGCCATGGATGACATCATCTGGTGGTAGGAGAGTTCGTAGTTGTTAGTTTGTAGTTCGTGGTTTGGATCCTGTTAGGTGCGTTATGCCTGATCCGCCGATCTTCTCTTCGTTCGATGAGGCGTGGGCGTGGTTCACGGCGGGCGGGGCGCTGGTGTCCGTGGAGGCGCAGCGCGAGCGCATGCTGCGGGGGCGGGCGCAACTGCTGGTGTTCGAGGCGCCGCTCGGGGAGCTGCCGGTCGCGGACGAGATCGCCGAACTGCAGGACGAGCTGGGGGACCTCGACGGGCTGGAGTTCATGCCGGAGCACCTGCTGCACATCTCGATCCGCGCGCTGGGGTTCCAGATGATCGCGAAGACGCAGCCGGGCGACGTCCTGCCGGGGGATGTGGCGCGCGCGGCGGAGATGGCGGCGCGGGCGTTTCGAGGCACCGCCCCGATCGAGCTGCGGCTGGGCCCAGTGAACGTGTTCCCGGACGCGCTGGTACTTCAGGTGGAGCCGATCGAGCCGCTGCGGGACCTGCTGGTGCGGCTGGAGGCGATCGGCGAGCCTGACGCATTCCCCTATCCGGTCGAGAACTACCTGCCGCACTGCACGATCGCGATGTTCGGGTCGGCTGACGTGGCGGCGGCGCTACGGGAGCGGCTGCCGGCGCTGCGGAGCCGGGCGGCGTATTCGGCGAGGGTGCAGCGGGTGGAGCTGGCGCGGTTCTGGTTCGTGGGGGACGACGTCACGGCGTGGCCGGAGCGGGAGACCGTCCGGCCATACGTTCTCCACTGACCGCCGCCCCGTTGACGACGATCTGCTCGCCTTCCCCAAGCATGTAGCCCTCGGCGTCGTACACGCGCGCTTCCCGCACCGTGAAGAACTGGCCCAGCATCGATCGCAGCGCCTGCGCGGCCGCTGCGCCCGGCGTGAA
>JACRBR010000091.1 GCA_016213125.1 Chloroflexota bacterium
AGTACTTGTGCGGATCCGTGCACGCCGACGAGCTGGAAACTGGAAAACCTCATCCCTGCCGATACTTCGATTGGCTGGAGGCTCGCGGCGATGAGTCCGGCGTTTCCAAGCGGCGGTCCGGTTCCCACGTTCAGTTCACTCCAATTGCAGTGGTGGCAGTTGTCCCAGCCGTCGGCAGTGGATCCCGCCGCCGCCCCAGACCTGAAGTCCGAGACGACGCCCTACGTTTCTGCCATGCTCGTCACAGGCGGGCCCGCGGGTATGCCCAAGCTGCTGCTGGGGATGCGCCACGGGTCACGCACAGGTCTGAAGATCCTCCGCATGCAGGACATAATGAACAAGGTCAATGCGAGTTGCGGCGGAACCGGCAACGGTCAAACCGTGATCCTCGGCGAAAACATTGGAACTCCGAGCAATCCCATTTGGGATCCACCGTTTGGAGAACCGTTGACCCACATCGAGTTCGAGATTCCAGGCACCGGACTGAGTCCTTGCGTGCAGTGGGTTCCGTGTGGTGGCGGGCAAGGTCACAAGGTGAAGTTCCTGCCTCAGTCCCGCGGGACTGTCGCACGTGTGCTCGACGACTCGGGAAGTGCGCGTTGGGTTGCCGTCGTCACGACGGGGTTCGTGGCGGCTCATCCAAGTCCAGGATCATCTCCACCCCCGCCCTTGGGGACAGGAGGGCCGATCCCCCAGAGTTCAGACTGCCAATGGGAGGGGGATTTCGGGTCTCCCATGGCCGTCGTGTTCGACGTCACGGCAGCGGCTGACAGCACGCCGGGGACGACGCCGTTGCCCGAAGCGCAGCTCCTGCGCGTGCTCCTCGGGCCACAAGGAGTCGAAGGCTACTCCTGGTGCGTGAAAACAAAGACCTACTTGGCGCCGTCGACCTTCGCGGGGAGGACCTTTGCGTTCGTCGGCGACATGCTCGGGCACCTTTGGATACACGACATCTCCGGCGGCCCCACAGGGACGAACCGACTGTACCCGCCCCCACCGCCCTCCACTCCCTATCGGCCCACCCAGGGAACATGGTCGCCCACGCTACTGCCAGTGGGCCACGTTGCTTTTCCGCGTGACCCGATGGATGGACTCTACGTGAACTTCGTCGACATCGAGATAGACGGCGACTGGGCCTATTGTGCAACGGGTCGTGGCGGCGTGTTCGTTGTCAACATCTCCGATCCGACAAACCCCAGAACGGATGTAGTTCTCGATACCCCTGGGTTGGCCCTGGGAGTGGCCGTGCGCGTGGACGCGGCGAACAACAAACAATTGATCGTGGGCGACTCGCTCTGCGGGATGCGCCTGTACAGTCAGTGAGCGCGTCCATAGACCGAACCAAGCTGCGGAGATGACACGCATGTTCGACTCGATGAGATCGTTGGCAATGCGGCACTTCCAGCTCTCCCTCTGCCTGGCCCTGATCGCGCAGACGGAGGGCACGCTACACGCACAGTGCCTGAACTACTCGTCTCAGTTCCCCTTCTCGAACGGATTGCCGGGAGGGGGCGAGACATGGGACATGGTCGTGCACGACGTCGGGAATGGCCCGGAGTTGTTCGTGGGTGGCGAGTTCAACGCCTCTTCGGGCAGGCACGTAGCGAAGTGGAACGGCACGAGCTGGACCGGATTCGCCAACGGACCGGGGCAAGCGAGCGACTGGGTCGCCGCGCTCGAGTTCTTCGACGACGGCGCGGGAGAGAGGCTTTACGCAGGTGGGTCCTTCAGCATTCAACTGCCTGGATCCTCCATCTGGCACTACTACAATTTCGCCTCGTGGAATGGCACGAGTTGGGAGCCAGTTCCGGGTTGGGGCACTTGGCCGGGCGCTCAGGTCCTCGATCTGACAGTCTTCGACGACGGCAGTGGTCCTGCGCTCTACGCAGCAGGCGCTTTCAATGTCACAGGGCAATACGGCATCGCGAGGTATCTACCGGGTGTTGGTTGGACCTCGCTTGGCACTGGGGGTGCAGACAGCTGGCTCACTACGCTTGCCGTTTTCGATGACGGCAGCGGTCCGGCGCTGTACGCGGCGGGGAATTTCACGCAGATCGGGGGCGTGTCGGCCTACCACATTGCGCGCTGGAATGGCACGAGCTGGGTTCCGGTGGGGACACCATCAGACAACATCAATCCGGTGAGACTCGTTCCCTTCGACGACGGTACGGGACCGGCGCTTTATGCGTCGAGTTCAGGTCCAAACAAGATCGTTCGCTGGAACGGGCTCGCTTGGAGCGGAGTTCCCGGATGGCCGTCGAGCATGTTTGGATTGCCGCTCGGGACGTTTGATAGCGGCCAAGGGCGACGCCTGATCGTCAACTCGAACAACCCCGCCGCCTACGAATGGAACGGGAGCGCATGGGCGCCGAGCCTGACGGAGGTGCAAGGCATCGTCTACTGCATGACAGAGTACGACGACGGCCACGGAGGCGGCCCGTCCCTCTACTTTACGGGTCAGTTGGGTCGCGTTGCCGGAATGGAGTCTTGGCGCATCGGCGCGTTGCGGCGGAGTTGTGTAGAGCCCGTGGACACGATGTGCTTCGGCGACGGCACGGTCGCCACGTGTCCGTGCCTGAATCAAGGTCTCCGCGGTAACGGCTGCGCGAACTCCGTCGCTCCGTCGGGTGCGCGGCTGTCGCACTCAGGTCTTCCGACGAACGACACGCTCGCGCTGACGACGATCAACCAGCCCGCGAACTCGGCGACGATCGTGCTGCAAGCAACCGAAGCGGTTCAAACTCGCACGCCCTTCGGCGACGGGCTCCTGTGCCTCGGCGGCCGCCTCGTGCGTCTCTTCACGCGCACGGCGTCCAACGGTTCGATCGTCGTCCCCGGTCCTGGCGATCCCACGCTGCGCGACCGCTCGGCGCAGCGCGGTGACCCACTCGTCCCCGGCAACGTGCGCTACTACCAAGCCTACTACCGCGACGTCGACGCCGCGTTCTGCCCGGCGCCCACCGGCGGCACGTCCAACATGACCAACGGCGTGCGAGTCGTCTGGTAGCGCTCGCGCGCGTGCGCGCCCGCGTGGCTCGAGCCGTCCGCGCCATGCGTGGCTCGCATCGGCGCATCCGCGCGGGAGAGGTCTCGCGTGTGCGTACCGGCCAGCTATCCTCTCGGGCTCGTGCCCGCCCCCCAGAACCTCCACGCCGCCCTCACCGACCGCCTCCTCTCCGGCGACAAAGGCGCCCTCGCGCGGCTCATCACCTGGGCCGAGAACGGCGACGCGCGTTTCGCCGACGTGATGCGCGCGCTCCATCCGCGCGTCGGGCGCGCGTGGCGCGTCGGCGTCACTGGGCCGCCGGGCGCGGGGAAGAGCACGCTCGTCAACGAGCTCGCGCGGTGCGAGCGCGCGACCGGGCGCACCGTCGGCATCCTCGCGGTCGAACCGTCGAGTCCGTTCACCGGCGGCGCGCTGCTCGGCGATCGCATCCGCATGGAGGAGCGCACGAACGACTCCGGCGTCTACATCCGTTCCATGGCGAGCCGCGGTTCGCACGGCGGCCTCGCGCGCGCCGCGGTCGACGCGTGCGATGCGATGGACGTGTTCGGGATCGACACGGTGCTGCTCGAGACCGTCGGCGTCGGTCAGGCGGAGTACGACATCGTCGCCGCTACCGACACGGTGCTCGTCGTCCTCTGCCCCGGTGCCGGCGACGGCATCCAGGCGATGAAGGCCGGCATCCTCGAGGTCGCCGACGTCCTCGTCGTGAACAAGGCCGACCTCGCGGGCGCGGATCGGGTCGTGCTCGATCTCGAAGAGGCCGTGCACATCCGCGAGCACACGCATCAGCGCCCCGACGGCGCGTGGCACGTCCCGGTCGTGTCCGTGAGCGCGGGCAAGGGCGAAGGCCTCGACCTCCTCGCCGCGCGCCTCGCCGAGCACCGCCTCTGGCTCGCGACCGGTGCCGCGCCGGTCGAGGTCTGCACGCGCGAGAGCCGTCCCGCGCTCCCCGCCGCTCCCGCGCCGGCTTCCCGAGGCCGTCTCGCCGCCGTCCGGCGCGAAAAACGGCTCGCGCACGTGCGCCGGGTCGTCGACGAGCGCCTCGACGAGGCCCTCTGGCTCCGCGGCGGCCTGTCCGATCGGGCAGGAGCCCTCCTCGACGCGGGTCGCGCACCGTACGATGTCGTCGAGGCCCTCGTGGCGGCGATCGTCGCCGGAGAGGTCTTCCCGCGAGGACCCAAGCATCCATGAGCGCGACCCGAGCCACGCCCGTTCGTTCCGTCGACGCGCAAGTCGAGTGGGAGGCCGCCTATCGCTCCTCGAAGCTGCGCGACGAGCCGTTCACCACGCTCTCCGGCACGCCGTTGAAGCCCCTCTACGGGCCGGATGATGCTCCGATCGACCCCGCGCGCGACCTCGGGCACCCGGGGAGCTTCCCGTACACGCGCGGCGTCCACGCGACGATGTACCGGGGCCGACTCTGGACGATGCGCCAGTTCGCGGGCTTCGGCAGCGCGAAGCAGACCAACGAGCGCTTCAAGTTCCTCCTCGAGCACGGCCAGACCGGCCTCTCGACCGCTTTCGACTTCCCGACGTTGATGGGCTACGACTCGGACCACGAGTACGCCCGCGGCGAGGTCGGCCAGGTGGGCGTCGCGATCAGCTCGCTCGAGGACATGCAGACGCTCTTCGACGGCATCCCGCTCGGCGAGGTGTCGACGTCGATGACGATCAACGGGCCCGCGCCGATCCTGCTCGCGTTCTACATCGCGTGCGGCGAGCGGCAGGGTGTCGCGACGAAGGACCTGCGCGGCACGGTCCAGAACGACATCTTGAAGGAGTACCAGGCCCAGCACGCGTGGCTCGTCCCCGTCGAGCCCGCGCTGCGCATGATCACGGACGTGATGGGCCACTGCGCGACGCACGTGCCGCAGTGGAACACGATCTCGATCAGCGGCTACCACATCCGCGAGGCGGGCTCGACGGCGGCGCAGGAGCTCGCGTTCACGCTCGCGAACGGGATGGAGTACGTTCGGCGCGGCAAGGCGGCGGGCCTCGACGTCGACCAGTTCGGCCCGCGTCTGTCGTTCTTCTTCGACAGCCACCTCGACTTCTTCGAGGAGATCGCGAAGTTCCGCGCCGCGCGCCGGATCTGGGCGCGCAAGATGCGCGACGTCTTCGGCGCGAAGGACCCGCGCTCGTGGATGCTGCGGTTCCACACGCAGACCGCGGGCGTGTCGCTGACCGCGCAGCAGCCCGAGAACAACATCGTGCGCACGGCCTTCGAGGCGATGGCCGCGGTGCTCGGCGGCACGCAGTCGCTGCACACGAACTCGATGGACGAGACGCTCGCGCTGCCGACGGAGAAGTCGGTGAAGATCGCGCTGCGCACGCAGCAGGTCATCGCGGAGGAGACCGAGGTCGCGTCGGTGATGGACCCGCTCGCGGGCTCGTACTTCGTGGAGGCGCAGACGAACCGGCTCGAAGCCGAGGCCGAGAAGTACTTCCAGGAGATCGAGAAGCGCGGCGGCGTCGTCGCGGCGACGGAGGCGGGCTGGATCCAGAAGGAGATCCACCGCTCGGCCCTCACGTACCAGCGCGCGCTCGAGCAGGGCACGAAGAAGCTCGTCGGCGTCAACTGCTACCAGGAGGACGAAGGCAAGGGCCCGACGATCGAGCTCCTGCGCATCGACCCCAACGTCGAGCGCGAACAGCACGCGCGCCTCACGGCCTTGAAGAAGCGCCGCGACGCCGCGAAGGCGAAGAAGGCGCTCGACGACGTGCGCGATGCGTGCAAGGGCACGGACAAC